>JAGDDC010000326.1 GCA_017958245.1 Lachnospiraceae bacterium | reverse complement strand
AGCCGCGTTTTACGTACATTCTCTGCGCGGGGCCGTAGCCTGAGTGGACTCCGACTGCCAGACAGACACTGCCTGCGAGGCGGGAGGCTTCGTTTTCTGCGACATCCATAAGCCTGTTTCCGATCCCCCTCCTGTGAACATCGAAGAACACCGTCAGATCGGAGATCTCGGGGATCCCTTTTCCGGCCCAGGGGCCGTCCTTGGGCGACAGGTCAAGCGTGCACTGACCTTTCACTTCTCCGAAGAGTTCCGCGATAAAGACAAGCCTTGTGCCCTCCTGCTGGTCGCTATAGTACTGCTCGTATGTTTTAAGCTCCGGATGCCAGCCGTACGACAGATAGGTGTCGTAAAGTGTCTTTGCGTCCTCCGGCTTCATGCTCCTGATCCGAACTGTCCCGTCATCATAGAAGATCTTCATGTTTTCCGCTCCCTTGGTAGTTTTCTGTCTTGCAGGGTACCGCTTCCTCGCTCCCTTTTTCTGTCTTGCATGACAAATGATACCATATCGCCTGTTTTTTAGGAAGATAATCATCAAAAATCCTGTTGACACCGCACGGTTTTTGTATTATCATGTCAGAGTATGTGTGGATCGGAACGTCCGTGTCCGGATCCGGTCCGTGCTCGTCATCTATATCATAAGGTTTGGAGGTGTACAGGTTGGCTAACATTAAGTCTGCGAAGAAGAGGATCAAAGTCATCGAGACAAAGACTTTGAGAAATAAAATGGTAAAATCAAGACTTAAGACTCTCGTAAAGAAGGTTGACGCTGCCGTGGCTGCCGGCGACAAGAACCTTGCAAATGAGAGCTTAAAGAGTGCCGTTGTCGCTATCGACAAGGCAGCTGCAAAGGGTATCATCCACAAGAACACAGCTGCCAGGAAGGTATCCGGCTTACAGGTTGCTGTAAACAAGATGGCATAAGTTTGATCTTCAAAGACCGACGCGAAAGCGCCGGTCTTTTTTCGTGGCAATCGAAGGTTTGTAATGTTGCTTTTTGTGCGCGTTTATATTAAAATAGGCTGGTGGGTTATTTTATCTTTATTCGGAGGACAAGAGCTTGGGATCAAATGATTCTTACATAACTGTAGTCGGTGCGGTCAACATAGATATCTGCGGGACTTCAAACGAGCAGCTCATGCTCTATGACAGCAACCCCGGAAAGAGCTATATATCGTACGGCGGAGTCGGAAGGAACATCGCGGAAAACCTGTGCAGGCTCGGCGAGAAGGTCGAGCTCATAACGGTCCTCGGCGACGATCCCTACGTTGAGGAACTGACTTCGTTCTCCGAAGGCATAGGCATCAGCTTCAAGCATTCCATGAGGCTGTCCGGCGCCCACACATCCACATACATTTCGATCAACAACAGCGACGGCGACATGTCTCTCGCCGTGAGCGACATGACCATATATGACGAGATGCCCGTCGATTTCATCGCAGAGAAGATGGACGTCTTAAACAACAGCAAGCTCGTCATCATCGACACCAACATGTCTCAGCAGGTCATCGAGTACATCGCGAAGAACTGCAAGGTCCCGATCATGGCGGACCCCGTGTCCACCAAGAAGTCCGTCAAGCTCTTAAACGTTCTTGACAGACTTTACATGATCAAGCCGAACATCTTTGAGGCCGAGCTTCTCGCAGGCATGAAGATAGACAGCAACGATGACATCAAGGATGCCGCGAAGTTCTTTGTCGACAGAGGCATCAAGATAGCCTTCATATCCGAGGGAAGCGACGGAGCGTACTACAACGACGGAGAACACTCCGGTCTCTGCCCCTGCGCAAAGGGAAGGATCGTCAACACCAACGGCTGCGGAGACGCATTTGTCGCTGCAGTGGCATGGGTGTTCATACACGGAGGCGGAGTTGAGGAGATGGCGAAGGCCGGCGTTGCCGCGTCAGCTATCTGCGCGGAGTCGGAGAGCACCATCAGCGACGATCTGAACATCGAGAACCTCAGGAAGCGTATGGCATGACGCTTCCCGCGTGGTGAGGTTTCGCTTCAACATAAGGATAACCGGGTCGAGTAGGAGAACACATATCCTACTCGATCTTTTCGTAAAAGGGACGAAGACAGGCAAATGATAAAGACGACGAAGGAAGCCTACAATTTCATAAAGAAGACCTCGTGGGTGGGAAAGAGCGCGGGGCTTGGCAGGATGAAGGAGCTCCTCTCGCGCCTCAAAAACCCTGAGGAGTCGCTCGACATAGTCCATGTGGCAGGGACCAACGGCAAAGGCTCGGTGTGCTCGATGCTCGCCTCGATCCTCACCGCTTCGGGCTGCAGGACCGGCCTTCTCACTTCGCCTCATTTGATACAGATGAACGAGAGGATCCGGATTGGAGACGAGACGATAGACGACGTGAGCCTGTGCAGGACCGCAGAGGAGGTCAGGCAGGCGAGCCTTGGCATGAGCGAAGCCCCGACGGAGTACGAGATCCTGACGGCGATGGCGCTCCTGTACTTCAAGGAGGCAGGCGCGCGGGCAGCTGTCATGGAGGTGGGCCTCGGAGGCGAGTTTGACAGCACGAACGCCGTGGAGAAGACGGTCCTTTCTATCATAACCTCGATCGGGCTCGACCACACGGAGATACTCGGGAGGAGCGCAGAGGAGATAGCCTCCGCGAAGGCGGGCATCATAAAGCCGTTTGTCCCTGTGATATCAAGTGTTTCGGACAGCGGGGCAAATGCGGTGATAAAAAAAAGGGCAGAGCAGCTGTCCGCGCCTTTCATACAGACAAGGCCGGAGGAGTTTGAGCCTGTGAACTCCGACCTGAAGGGCACTTCTTTTAAGTTTAAGGGGTTTGAGAGGGAGTTCTTCCTGCCTCTTGCAGGCTCCTACCAGCACGGGAACGTCTCGACCGTCATGACTGCCGTGAGGGAACTCAGGTCCCTTGGCTTTGACATAAGCGATGAGAGCATCGCAAATGGCCTTGCCGCGTGTTCCTGGCCCGCAAGGTTTGAAGTCCTGTCAGAAGAGCCTGTTTTCATAGTGGACGGGGCACACAACCCCGAGGGCGTGAACGCGGCGCTCAGTTCGCTTGGGGAGCTTGGACTGGTTCCCAAGGGCGGGGTCACCTTCGTGTGCGGCGTGCTCGCGGACAAGGATTTCAGGGCTATGATGGAGGAAATGGCGCCATTTGCAAGGAAGGTCTACACACTCACTCCCGACAGCAAAAGAGCGCTCGATGCAAAGAAGCTCGAGGCGCTTGCAAGGGAGTGCGGGATAGAGGCCGAAAGCTGCGCGGACGAGCGGGAAGCGGTCCGGAAGGCAAAAAAGGATGCGGGAGCAGATGGAACAGTATGTTTCCTCGGGTCGCTCTATCTCGCCGGTCGCGTGAGAGAAGCGGCTCTTGAAGAAAGCGGGTCCCTGACCGTCAAAACTTGACGAGCGGCTTTAAGAACGATATACTAAACAAGGTTTAACTGCGTCTGCGGGGCCTTGAGAGGATCGCGTATGAACGTAAACAGACAGGGCGCCTGCCATCTCTGTCCGAGAGAGTGCGGCGCAGACAGGAGCAAGGGAGAGAGAGGATACTGCGGTGCAGGCGAAGAGCCGATCGTGGCGCGCGCGGCACTGCACATGTGGGAGGAACCCTGCATATCAGGAAGCAGGGGCTCCGGCGCGGTGTTCTTCTCCGGATGCCAGCTTCGCTGTGTGTCCTGCCAGAATCATGACATAGCGCTCATGAGGGGCGGTACGAAGATCAGCACGAGGAGGCTGGCGGATATATTCCTTGAGTTGGAAGAGCAGGGAGCTCACAACATAAACCTCGTGACTCCGACTCATTTCATCCACAGCATAAAAGAAGCTCTCGTTTTGGCGAAGAGTGAAGGGCTTGGGATCCCGATCGTGTTCAATACCGGTGGATACGATAAAGCCGGGACGCTTCGCGAGCTTGACGGGCTGGTGGACATCTACCTTCCGGATATGAAGTATCACGGGAGAGAGGCCGCAAAAAGGTATTCAAACGCGCCGGATTACTTTGAGGTGGCTGCACGTGCCTTGCAGGAAATGGTGAGGCAGACAGAGGGTCTTTTGTTCGAGGACGACGGCAGTGAGGACGGGTTGATGAAAAGAGGCGTGATAGTGCGCCATCTTCTGCTCCCCGGGGGCCTCGAGGACTCTAAAGCGGTGGTTCGGTATCTGTATGAGACGTACGGTGACAGGATCTACATGAGCCTGCTCAACCAGTACACTCCGATGCCTCAGGTCAGGGACAGGTTCCCAGAGCTTGAGCGCACGGTGTCCGAAGAGGAGTATGACGAACTTGTGGACTACGCCATAGAGCTTGGCGTGACAAATTGCTTCATCCAGGAGGGAGAGGCGATATCCGAGTCGTTCATACCGCAGTTTGACGGATACGGAGTACTGCCGGTAGACAAAGAAGACTAGTCCGGCAGAGTTTCGGACTTTCATCGGTGACGATGCAGGCACGTCCCCGGTGAACAGGTTTGCCTGCGACAAGGTAATATTGATGAGACACTACTTTATAGATCTTGAGAACGTGCGCAGCGCCGGTCTCGAGGGCGTGCTCTCTCTTTCGGAGAACGACAGGGTCTACGTGTTCTACAGCGACAACGCAAACACGCTCACGATCCCGACTCTTGAGAGCATCTCGAGCAGCAAGGCGAACGTGCGATACATCAAGATCAACTTCTATGGGTCAAACGCCATGGATTTCCAGATAGTAGCGATGTTTGGCGCGATGATAGAGCGTGAAAAGACCGGTAGCTTCTTTATCATCAGCCATGACAACGGCTTTAAGTCGGCAGTAAACTTCTGCAAGGATTTCTTTGAGGATCTCGACATAACCCTCGGCTGGTATCCGAGGATCCTCGACACCCTCGACGAGTCCGAGATCAGGGCTTTGAGGTCAAATGATTCCCGCGAGGAGGCAAAACAAAACCTGGTTAAGGTGAAGATGCCCGTGAAGAAGGCAGCTAAGAGCTCCGCAAAGAAGAGCAGGGATGCTGCGCCCGGGAAGGACAAGGCAGACGAACCCGCGGCAAAGGCTGCGGAAGCCAAGCCTTCGAGGTCACGCAGAAAGAAGAAGAACGCAGATGTGCAGCCTGCGGCGGAGGCCGGGACGGCTGCGTCAAAGAGCGAAGGAAAGGCAAAGCCCATCGCAGAGCAGGGCGCCGCAAAGAACGAGACTAAAGCCGAAGACGCTGTCGAAGAGAAGAAGGGACTTTTTGCAAAGAGAAGGAGCAGACGCAGGAAAGCTTCGGGTGCGGAGGGCGAACAGCCCGCAAATGACGAGGCTTCAAAGCAGGAAAGAAAAGACGCCTCAAAGGGCGCGCCCGATCTCGGGTATGTATACAAGGCTCTTTCGGAGTATCTCTCCACAAAGACGATCGACCTCTATGCTCAGTCGATCCACGAGGGACTCTTAAAGTCCAGAGACAAGAAAGCGCTCAAGGATTTCTTCGACAAGAAGTATCAGGGAAGAGAGGGCGAGGCCCTCTACACGATAGTTCAGGGCGAGTTTGACAAGTTAAAGGCCGAGGCCAAAAAAGCCTGAAAGTGAAGCTTTCACGCTTCTGCGGTATGGTACCGGAAAGACAAAAGTGGATGGTTCGGGATCGCCATCCATTTTTCTTTTACGGAGGCTTGCATGGTCTCAGTTTTGGAGCAAATGATGATGGGTGAAGGATACTTAAGTGCAGACGGGAACGCCGGACTGTACATACATATACCGT
>JAGDDC010000325.1 GCA_017958245.1 Lachnospiraceae bacterium | reverse complement strand
TAAAGAAGATGTCGAAGAAACTCTTCGGGAAGGCTGTCTCCGACAAGAAGCTCCCCGTGAAGGACTCGGGGAAAGTCGGCGAGTTCCTCACGGCATTCAGGACCTACAAGGGAAGGGCTGTCGTGTATGTATGGCAGTACGAGACCGAAACGGATCACGCAGAGATCTCGTTCAAGCTCAAGAAGAACGGAACCGGCTACGTTGTGACCAAGGACGTGTACTACGGCTACTGGGGGATGAATGACGGCAAGACCGCCAACTACCGCGTGACCTACAATGTTGAGAAGAACGAGAAGAGTTCTTACGGCTTCGCTGTCACAGGCATAACCATCGAGAAGATCGGATGATGACATATCGTCTGACAGAGTAAAGGAGAAAAGGAGAAGATCATGAGCTATATTTACTGTTCAAGCTGCGGGAAACAGATCCCGGATAATGTTAGTTTTTGCCCGAACTGCGGTGCGCCTGTCGCACAGCAGCAGGACAGCCGTTATGACGCGCCCGGCGGATACGGAAACGGACAGCAGGGCGGATACGGGCCTGCAGGGCAGCAGGGTGGATACGGAAACGGACAGCCCGGTGGGTACGGGCCCGCAGGGCAGCAGGGATACCGTCCTCAGGGCATTCAGGAGCCTTCAAAGGGACTTGCGATAGCGTCCATGGTCATCGGGATATGCTCGGTCGTTTTCTCGTGGCTTCCTTATTTGGCCATCACGCTCGGCGTGCTTGCGCTGATCTTTGGCATAGTGAGCCTCGCAAGAAAGATGGGCGGCAAGGGCATGGCGATAGCGGGCATCGTAACAGGCGCTGTCGGATGCATATACTGGCTGTCGATAATCGACTCTATAAGCAGGGTCTTCAGGTGGTGAGCCTGAAGCCTTACAGGATGATGGTAGTTAAAACCCTCTCTGCCGCAAGCGGCGGGGAGGGTTTTAGGCATAACTTTCTTTGGAAAAAAAAAGGGGTGACACTGACTATGGAGGTACGTGAAGTAACAGTTCTGGCGATAGTTGTGAGGATAGTTGCCGCGGTCGCTTTAGGCGGAGTGATCGGACTCGAGCGAGGCTTGAAGAACAGGCCCGCAGGACTCAGAACCTATATGCTGGTCTGCGTGGGATCGGCGCTCATCATGCTCACGAACCAGTATATCCATCAGACTTTTCAAACGGGAGATCCCGTGAGGATGGGAGCTCAGGTCGTGAGCGGCATAGGTTTCCTCGGCGCGGGCACGATCGTCGTCACGAGGAGGAATCAGATCAAAGGACTGACAACGGCCGCTGGACTTTGGGCGTCCGCAGCGGTGGGACTGGCCGTGGGCATCGGGCTCTACGAGGCTGCGGTCCTGGGCGGAGCAGTCATCTTCATCGTCCTGTCACTCGTACACCGCCTGGACAACAAGATGCGCCAGACCTCCAGAGTGGTGGAGATATATGTTGAGCTCATGAGATCCGTAAACCTCGGAGATTTCATGAACAAGCTGAAAGAGATGGATCTGGTGATCGAGAACATAAGGACCGAGCACGACGCGACCTACGAGGAAGGGAAGCACGCCTACGTCATGGTGCTGAAATCCAAGGAGAAGAGGAACCACGACCTCCTTGTGACGAGCATCATGGAGATGGAGGGCGTTGCCTACGTGGAAGGACTGTAGGAGAAGCACGCGGCAGGATGAGGCCCTGCGAGGCCCCGGAAAGTGAGGTTGGATATGAAATCTGAGAAAAGGATCATTTTCAAGTTAAAGACCTTGTCTTTTCTGGCTCTGCTTTTGCTTGGAGTGTTGTTCGTTCCCTCAAAAGGGGCAAATGCACGGAAGGTCGACCGCCAGTGCGAGCTGGCAGACCCGGTCCTCCTCGCAAAATGCGGCGATATCGAGCTGTGGGGTGAGAAGAACTACGCTTTCACCATCCCCTGCGACAGAGTGACGGTAGTGGAGATCGAAGTGAGGAACACGGGCGATCACTACCAGCTGTTTCACTATGACAACGATATAAAGATCACCGGGTCGAAGGCGGTCACGGATCATTTGTGGCTGGGCACGGTACATCCCCAGTGGGACTTCCACCTGAAGCCCCATGAGACGGGCATGATGCAGATCTCGCTGGAAGTCATGAACAAGGACGGGCTGAAGGACAAAAAGAAGCAGAAGGTCGAGATCACGATACCCTGCACGGTCAGGGAGGCGGAGGACGAAGGCTTCTTTGCAAAGGAAGCCAAAGAGCAGAAGGTGACGGTCGGGGCCGTGTTCCGCACGATATCCCAAAAGAGCCTGACTTCGGGGAAGAACTGCAAGGTCAGCATAAGCGGATACCTGAAAGACGGCGCGGGGAAGCCGATCCCGAACGCGAACGTGCTGATCACTTCGGGCTGGGCGAGCTTCAACTCGGTGTTCACCGACAGCAAGGGCTTCTACAGCGTGAAGGTCATGCCCTACTACAGCAAGTACAGAGGCATGTACAGCGAGTATGCGATCACGACGAGGGTCGACGGATATATGTCAAAGACCGTCGTGGTAAAGCCCGCAAAGAAGGCAATTAAAAAGAACATAAAGCTTAGGAAGCGGAACGCGAAGCTCTCTTACAAGCAGACCAAGGTGATGGATCTGGGGATACAGGCCTACGACCTTGACGCCTCGAAAGACGGCAGCGTGATAGCGACGGTACCCTTCCACACCATGCTTCCCAAGGCCGAGACGGAAGGGAAGAGAAAGCTTGTGGTCGTCACACAGACGGGAAAAGTGCTCTTTGAGAAGGAGCTTCCCTCAGAGACACCCTATGTGGACGTGTCGGACGACGGAGAGTACATCCTTGTGACAAGTGAGTTTGCCGGGGACAGGGCGTCGAACGCGGTCATTTACGACAAAAAGGGCAAAGAACTCTACAGGACGCCCGACGAGATGCCGTGTCTCAACGAGTTCACGGAAGAGTACATGAGGGACAAGACCGAGGAGAGCTACTGCGCACGACTCTCTCCGGACAACTCTCTTTTGGCCTACTCGTCCACGGGCGGACAGTTCTGGATGATCGACTGGAAGAAGAACAAGGTGATCTGGAACGTGAAGGTCGACGGACAGATAAGGACGATCGATTTTTCGGACGACGGATATGTGTACCTGACCTGCGGGACGGGCTACGCGATCTGCTACAAGACAGAGACGGGAGAGCTCTCGTGGAAGGCCTTCATACAGGGCTGGGGCACAGAGAGCGTCGTGGCGGGTGATCTGTTTGTCACCACCACAAAGAGCGACGGATACGCCCTCATCGCGCTTGACAGAAAGACGGGAAAGAAAGTGTGGGATTACCCTGTTGACTGCAGGGGGACGGGGCTTGCCGTCTCGCCCGACGGGACGAAGCTCTGGTGGGGCAACGACAAGGGAGGAGATTACTCCCCCGTCAACTCGGCTATCTTTGACTTAAAGACCGGGAAGCTGCTCAAGGTCTTCTCTGTCTGCGGCAAATACGCCGGTATGGCGGCAAAATGGAGCGCCGACGGGAAGAGGATACTGGTAAAGGACGGCGGAAGGTTTGCAGTGTACGACACAAAGACCGGAGAGACGCTCTTTGAAAAGGAAGTTGTTCCGGATGCGACATCGGATTCGCTCTGCTTCTCGCTCTACGCATCGGATGACCTGAAGTACGTTGTGGCGGGCTTCAACACGGACAAGAACTTCAGGTTCGGCGGCAGTCTGTTTTTCTTCAAACAGGAGTAGAGGAAGGGACTGCTGAGGGAGCTGTTTACTGATCATAAAAGGAGGATTTGGCATGGCAAATGATATGACGGTTTCTAACGACATCAGGTACGTGGGCGTGAACGACCACAAGATCGATCTTTTTGAGGGACAGTATGACGTCCCGCTCGGCATGGCCTACAATTCTTACGTGATACTCGACGGAAAGATTGCGGTGATGGACACCGTGGACGCGAAGTTCACGCACGAATGGCTCGACAACATAGGGAAGGCGCTTGGGGGAAGAAAGCCCGATTACCTGATAGTCCAGCACATGGAGCCCGATCATTCGGCCAATATCCTGAATTTTAAAAAGACTTATCCCGATGCTGCGATCGTTGCCTCGGCAAAAGCATTTGCGATGATGAAGAACTTCTTCGGAACGGAGTTTGAGGAGAACAGAGTGATCGTGGGAGAGGGCGATACGCTCGAGCTCGGAAAACACACGCTCACTTTCGTCACGGCGCCCATGGTACACTGGCCCGAGGTCATCATGACCTACGACAGCTGCGACAAGGTCCTGTTCTCTGCAGACGGTTTCGGCAAGTTCGGCGCAAATGATGTTGACGACCCGGAGGGCGACATCGCGGTCGACTCTTCCGCTTGGGACTGCGAGGCGAGAAGGTATTACTTCGGCATAGTCGGCAAATACGGCGCTCAGGTGCAGGCTGTCCTGAAGAAGGCGGCGGGGCTTGAGATAGAGGTGATCTGCCCCCTGCACGGGCCGGTGCTCAAGAGGGATCTCGCGCATTTCCTCAAGAAGTATGACATCTGGTCGTCCTACGAGGCCGAGAGCGAGGGGATCTTCATCGCCTACACGAGCGTGTACGGGCACACGAAGCAGGCTGCGGAGCTGCTCTCCGAGAAGCTCAGGAGCAAGGGCTGCCCGAAGGTCGCGATCTCCGATCTCGCGCGCGAGGACATGGCGGAGTGCGTCGAGGATGCGTTCAGATACGGCAAGCTGGTGCTTGCGACGACTACTTACAATGCGGATATATTCCCGTTCATGCGCACATTTGTCGAGCATTTGATCGAGAGGGGCTACCGCAAGCGCACGATAGGTATCATAGAAAACGGATCGTGGGCGCCGCAGGTTGCGAGGACGATCACGAAGATGTTCGAGAACAGCAAGGATATCCAGTTTACGGACACGACGGTCCATATCGCTTCGACGCTGAACGACGTGAGCAAAAAGCAGATCGATGATCTGGCAGAGGAGCTGTGCAGGGATGAACCCGTGGGGACGGGGTGAACCCGTGGGGACGGGGTTAGGGGGTCATTTTGAACAACGTTTCACGGTGGATACCGATACATCCATTAGGCGAGCTATTTGTTTATGGGTCAGTCCTTTCTTGTGAAGAATATCCATGTACTTGTTTCGAAGGCTTTTGGGGAGATTAACCGCCTCGGAGGTCGAAGACAGTTTGGTGACTTCTTTGAAAATGATCAGTGCATCCTTGTCGGGCATAAACTGTCTGGTCTTTTCTAAGGCCGGTATGACCTGAGAGTCATCGAAATGAGTAGAATCGGTGGTAAAAAACTGAAGTAAAAGATCCTTTGAGCCGGCCATTTGAAAAGAAAACGATGTGTCGACCAAAGGATTTTTTTGACCGTAGAAAGCATTGTAACTGCTCCATCGGTATTCGGACGGATATCGACAGAGTGAGGATTTCACAGGATTATTGTGGATATAAGCGAGTGTAGACAGGTATTGTTGTTCTTTTTCCACGGGAATACTGTAATATCTGTCTTGAAATAAGTGCCCCGAGCGTTGATACTTGGTGTTGTACCAACGGACAAAACGGGTTCCCAGACTTTGAAAGAAAGATGCTAAATGATCTTCTCCGGAATGGATCAATAGATGAATGTGATTGTCCATAAGACAATAGGCATATATATCAATATCAAATGTTCTCTTGCAGTCAGATAGGATGAAAAGCATCTTTTGATAATCGGCATCCTCTTCGAAGATGATATGCTGATTAATAGAACGAAGAATGATATGATATATGCCGGTAGGACTGAAAATGCGTGGTTTTCTTGGCATATATTCTCCTAGAAGCTTGAATATGATATAAGATTATACATAGAAATATATTCCATTTGAAAGGAAAAAGCAATATGATTCGTGAAAATGAACCCCTAACCCCGTCCCCAAGGGACCAAGCGCAGGCGCGGGTGCTAAAGGTGCTGTTTGTCTGCCACGGCAATATTTGCCGGTCGACGATGGCGGAGAGCATGATGATTTATATGGTGAGGGAGCGCGGATTTGAGGACGAGTTTATGATCGATTCCGCGGCGACGAGCAGGGAGGAGATCGGCAACGGGCCGCACCACGGGACCGTGAGGAGGCTTGCGGCGGCGGGGATACCTGTTGTGCCTCACAGGGCGAGGCAAATGACCCTCGAGGACTATCGCGTGTTCGATTACATCATCGGGATGGACAGCGAAAACATAAGAGGGATGAACAGGATAACGGGCGGCGATCCGGACGGCAAGTTTTACAGGATGCTCGAATTCGCGGGTTCGGACAGAGACGTCGCGGACCCCTGGTACACGGGGGATTTCGAGGCGACCTACAGGGATCTGTTAAAAGGCATCACCGCGTTCCTGGATCGCTATGAAAGAGAGCGGTCTTGTGATATACTTAAAGGCAGCCGGTAAAGCACCAAAAGTGAGTCAGCCGGGAGGAAAGAATTCTTTCAGAAAGGAGATCCGGTCCGTTGAGGCGGTCGGATCATTTGCGGTGAAGTGGATATACTGACTGAAAAAGATGAAGAGATGGCTGTGTCCGTGATCCTCGACATAGGGGAGGTCATGCTGACCTCGGGCGCCGAAGTCAACAGGGTTGAGGATACCATAAGGCGCATCGGGAAGGCCTACGGTTTCCCGAAGGTCGATATCTTTACGATCATCAACCTGATGGTGATGACGGTCCACACCAAAAAGGACCGTGTTATAACGCAGTCGAGGAGGGTCACTTCCGTGGGAGTCGATCTCGAGAAGGTCGCCAAGGCAAATGCGCTGTCCAGGTCCGTTTGCGCGTCGCCGGTCTCCCTGCAGGAGCTGCAGCTGCGTGTACATGACGTGATCTACAACACAAAGCATTACGGGATGGGCGTGAAGCTCCTCTCATACGTGCTCGGTGCAGCATCCTTCACGGTATTCTTCGGGGGCGGGGCGTACGACGCATTTGCCTCAGCCGTGGCGAGCCTCGCGGTCTGCCTGATGGTCACCGCGGGAAACAAGCTGAGGATCCACCCGATCATCTCCACGCTCATGAGCTCGTTTGTGATGTCGATGCTGATAGCGGGACTGATCTCGATCGGAGTCGGACAGTCTTTTGACAAGATAGTGATCGGAAACATCATGCTGCTTATACCGGGGCTCGCACTCACGACGTCGATCAGGGATATCATAACGGGAGACACGGTCTCGGGGCTCATGGGGATATGCGAGGCGCTGCTGAAGGCGTTTGCCATCGCGATAGGATGTGCGGCGACCATGCTGCTCACGGGGATCATCTGACGGGCCAAGGGCGCAGCTATAGAAGAGTGTTTCACGGAAGAAGGAAGATATGAGATACGCGGTTCAGATCTTGATGGCTATAGGCGGAGCGGTAGGCTTCGCGCTGATGTTCAATATGAGAGGCAAGCGCCTGATGATCGCGGGCATAGGCGGCGCGATCACGTGGGGGGCTTATCTCACCATGTTTGCGATGAGCGACAAGAAGTTTGTCGCATGTCTCACGGCGACCATTGTTTGCATGATCTTTGCGGAGGTGATGGCGAGAGTCACGAAGACTCCCGTCATAATCCTGCTCGTGCCCATGCTGGTGCCGCTTGTGCCCGGAGGAGACCTGTACTATATGATGTCCAACATCATCATGGATAACTCCGCCCTGGCGCGAGAGTACGGTCAGACGCTCATCATGGAGGTCGGGGCGATCGCCTTCGGGATCATCCTTGTGAGCACCGGACTTCAGATATATCAGCGGATAAAGCAGTTTAGGGAGGGCGCTTCGAACTGAGACTGCTTCGTGACTATGGACGGTCGATCTTCGCAAATGCGCCCCGCCCCGTCTTTTCCAGGAAATACCTCGTGTGAGGGACTTCGCGGTCCGAATTGCAGGTCTTGAGCAGGATGGGGATCTCGTCCTTTTCGAAGCCAAGTCTCACGGCAAGGCGCACGGAAGGAAGGTTCTCGGGGAGTATGTCCGCCTCGAGCCTTGAGATGCCATAGTTTTCAAATACAAGCGGAATGAGAGCAGATGCCGCCTCGTGGGCGTAACCCATGTGGCGGTGTTTTTTTGCGAGCTTGTAGCCGATGGAAGGCGTGCGGGAGTCTTCCTTTGACAGATATGCAAAGCTCACGCTCCCGATACAGGCGTCGGGGGCTTCTTTGAGGAATATATAGAACCTTATGCCGCGGCCTTCTATGAGAAGGGTCCGCTCTGCTTCAAGCAGCCCCCTCTGGGTCTCGGACGTGTAGAAGTCCTCGCCGTGCGGTGGATCGAAGCGCTCGAAGTCCTGCCTGTTCTCGATATAAAAAGCGGTGATCATGTCCGCCGCGGAGACGTCAAGGACTCTCAGCTCGAGCCTGTCGGTCTCGACGTAAAGTGGGATCATATATGCTCCGTCCCCCGACAGGCGTCCCTTGCGGGCAGCCTTTGGCCGGGCGTTTCTTGTGATAAGCGGATATCCTCAGTGCAAGCTATTACACGCCTCTTAGCTCAACCTTCTCAAAATGAGGAGCGAGGATCTGCGAGTACCTTTCGAGCGTCTCCTTTGGAGCGGCCTCGAGGCCCTGACAGATCAGGTCTCCCGAGTCCTCAAAGTTCTGCAGGTAGATGGCCTTCGAGCCGTCAAGCCACTCACCTATATCAACAAAATCCTCGTCCGTGTGGAGAGTCCCGACAACCGTTGTCCTGAACTCATAATCGATCGGGGAAGACCTTATGATGTCTGTCGTTTCGATGACGGGTGACACGTCAAAGCCTGCAACACCGCAGAGCTTGGGATAGTTTGCTCTCGAGGCCTTGATGTCCATTGCGATGTAGTCTATCAGCCCGTCCTGTATGAGAGCCTTCACCATGGCGGGATTGGTGCCGTTGGTGTCGAGCTTCACGAGGAAGGACATGGCTTTGATCTTCGCGATAAACTCGGGAAGGTCCCTCTGCAGGGTGGGCTCGCCGCCGGTCACGCAGACGCCCTCGAGGATTCCCTTCCTCGTTCCGAGGAAGCGCAGTATCTCGCCTGTGTCGATCCTTGGCTGGCTTCCGGGGTCAAGGACCAGCGAAGAGTTCTGGCAGAAGGGGCAGCGCATGTTGCACCCCCCGGCAAAGAGCGTCGCTGCCATGTGTCCCGGGTAATCCAGCAATGTGAGCTTGTTCAGCCCGTGAAAAGTGATGTTCATATCTTTCCTTTCGGGAGATCCGTGTCCTCAGCCCTCTTTAGTTTCTCCTCGTGGTTCCTGATCCTCAGGTCCTTGAAGAATTCCTGCAGGACGGCGGTGCACTCCTCTTTTAAGACTCCGCTCGTTATCTCGACCTGGTGGTTGAAGGCATCCATCTGAAGGATGTTCAGGATAGAGCCCGCGCAGCCCGCCTTGGGGTTCATGGTCCCCATCACGACGCGGTCGATCCGCGCCTGGACTATAGCACCCGAGCACATCTGACAGGGCTCAAGGGTCACATAGAGCGTGCAGCCCTCGAGTCTCCAGTCGCCGAGCTTCTTTGAGGCGCGGTTTATCGCGATGAGCTCTGCGTGAGAGAGCGTTGTCTTGTCTGTATTGCGCCTGTTGTAGCCCCTGGCGACGATCTTGCCGTCCGAGACTATCACGCAGCCTATCGGAACCTCGCCGTGTTTCAAGGCCAGCCTCGCTTGCGCGAGGGCGGCGCGCATGAATTTTTCGTCAGGAGATGATCTCATGTCTTTCTCTCTTCCGGTGTAGTGGTGTTGCGGGTTTCCCCGCAAATGCTCCTCTCCCCGCGTCTGAAACCTCAGGCCAGCAGGTCCGAGAGCTTTGCAAATTCCGCCAGAGTCAGGGCTTCGCCTCTGATGTCAGGGCGCAGGCCCGCCTCTGCTATCGCCTCCGCGATCCTTTCTTTTGAAAAGTCGAGCTCAGAGCTGTTTGAAAGGCCGTTCGACAAGGTCTTTCTTCTCTGGTTAAATGATGCCCTTATGAGCTTGAAGAGCAGCTTCTCATCTTTGACACGCACTGGAGGCTCGTCAAATGGCGTGAGCCTGATGACTGCGGAGCCTACCTTCGGGCGCGGCATAAAACAGTTGGGGGGAACATTTGCGGCGATATAAGGCTTTGCGTAAAACTGGACAGCAAGCGAGAGCGCGCCGTAATCCTTGGTCCCCGGGCCCGCCTGCATGCGGTCCGCCACCTCTTTTTGGACCATGACTGTGATGCTCTCCGTGGGAATGTGCCTCTCGAAAAGCCCCATGATGATCGGAGTGGTGATATAGTAAGGGAGATTGGCGACGATCTTTATGGGTCTGCCGCCGTTCTGCTCTCTGACAAGAGTCTCGATGTCGTAGTTTAGGATGTCCTCGTTGATCAGGGTCACGTTGTCATAGTCTTTGAGGGTGTCGTCCCTGAGAATGGGGATGAGAGCCTTGTCGATCTCCACGGCTACGACGGAGCGCGCCCTCTCGCAGAGGTACTGCGTCATGGTGCCGATGCCGGGGCCGATCTCAAGGACCAGATCGTCGCTTCCCACGTCCGCTGCGCAAATGATCTTGTCGAGGACATGGGTGTCGATGAGAAAGTTCTGACCGAACTTCTTTTGAAAAACGAAGCTGTATTTGTTCAGGATCTCTATGGTTGCATTCGGGTTGCCAAGCGTGGCCACGGGATATACCTCCTTGACACAGGGCATTTTATTGGATATACTTTATCCTGTCCGTGCAGCCGGGGAGTTAGCGGTGCCCTGTACCTGCAATCCGCTATAGCAGGGGTGATGTTTTGTCTCGGGCAGTCTTTTGTGGGGCAGCCCGCAGTAAGTGATGTTGACGCTTGGGTCTCACGCAACGGAGACTCGCGAACCGTGTCAGGGTAGGAATACAGCAGCACTAAACGATGTTCTTCGTGTGATGTGAGGCAGCCTGGGCCGAGTTAACTGCTGTGGTAACGCTCATTGGGACTGTTCAAAACAAGATGCACGGATTTTTTATGTCACGGCCGGGCCGCGGCAGGTCTTATACTGAGAATTCAATATCTATATCGTTCTTCAACTGTTGACCTCCTCTGGACTCAACAGTTTTTTTGACGTGAAGCTTGTAGGTCTCGCCCTGCTGATAAGCCTCGCGCGGCTCTATCTCGATCGCGTTGGTGTCCTGGTTGTAGGAGATCAAGGTGTCGAGCGGCGAGCCCTTCGAGTCAAAGACCGTGAGGTTGCTGTTGTTCACGGTCGCGGGGTTCAAAGGTATGTTGAAGACAACACGCCACACGAATCTGCCGGTCTTGAAGCGCATTTCCTGCTTGACCTTGTCTTTGTATTCATCTGATGTGGATATATTCAAATAATTTGACATGGCGTTGTCCTCCGATCACTTTAATCAGTTACATCGTTTTTTGTTACCGTCTGCGACCCGCCGGAGAGGGTCTCGCCTTTCAGGGTGCTCTCGATGAGCATGCGCGCGTTCCCGGTCTCGATCCTGTCCTTTATCCTGTCGACGAGGTCGAGAGTAGAGGAAAGGGCATCTGCGCCGGAGGCAATGCCCTCGATCTTCTTTTTCAGCTCGACAGCTGCGGATCGTTCTATATCAAAGCCTGCGGCGTACAGCTCCCAAAGGGCGAGCTTGCACAGATCGTCGGCCTTGAGCTCGGGTATGTGTATGCGGTTCGTAAATGCAGCCGCGAGGTCGTCATATTCCCTGAAGATACGGTTGAGCTCGTTCTTTGTGTCCATGAGCACGATCAGCGATGAGGGACCGTACACGTCGCGGAAGGAGACGAGCTTCTTCGCGGTTTCACCGTCGATCCCGCCTGCCACGTCGATCATGAGACCGCAGTTCTTGATGTGAGCGTTGCCTCCGAGTATGTTGACACTGTTGGCCTTGACGCCTGTGGTCTTCGCGATGCGCTGCTCCTTCAGGATATCGGCCATGTACAGGGTCTTGATGACGCATCTTGAGATCATGGTGCGCTCACGCGTCGAAGAACCGCTCACTATGAGCGATCTGTTCTTGTATTTTGAATCCAGCATGATGTCCATGCACTTGAAAAACTGCGTTCTGACAGGCTCCACAAAGGAGAAGCCTCCGAGGAAGTCGGAGAGCTCACACTCGCTCTCATCAAGGAGCTTCGCAAGGAGAGAGCCAGTCGCGGGTGCGGGCATGGGACCGAACATCTCATCGGGTCCGAGATGTGTGGTGTCCTCACCGTTTGCGATGCGAGTCTCTTCCTCTATCATGCTTGTGAGCGCCTGCTCGACCTCGATCTCCGCGATCTCTCTCTCGGAGAGCGCAGCGGATGCGGGATCGGCGGGATCTTCTGCCTCGGCAGGCTCGGGTGCCGCTGCGGTTTCAACGTTTTCAGTTGCCTCATTCTCCGCAAATGTGGTGAGCTCAGACTCAGCATGCACTTCGCTTTCTGTTGTCGCGTTCCCTGAAAATGCTGATTGTTCGTCCTCGTCCATGAGCATACCTACCATACTTGCAAGGCTGGATGAGAAATCATAGTCGTCTCCGTCGATCACACCGGAGTCTATCTTTATATCGACAGGTTCGTCTTTTTTGAATACGTCTTCTTCGATATCTTCGTTGTGAAGATCGGACGCCGCAGTTACGGCTTCTTCGGTAACGGGTTCCGCAGTTGCGGACGCCGCAGTCATGGCTTCCGCGGTTACCGGTTCCGCGCTGATCGAGGTCACTTCGAGTGTTCCCTCTTCTTCGCTGCTCAAGCCATCGAAGCTCTCGCTTCCGAAAGCCTCCTCTTCGCCGTTCAAGCCATTGAAGCCCTCGCCCCCGAAGTTCGCCCCTTCGCTCTCGAAACCTTCATTTTCGCCTGCTACGCCCTCAAAGCCTTCATCTGCGTCAGCAACGCTTTCGTCTGCTTCGCCCTCAAAGCCTTTTTCTGCGTCAGCCGCGCTTTCGTCTGCTTCGCCCTCAAAGCCTTCATCCGCGCCAGCCGCGCTTTCGGCTGCTTCAATCTCGAAGCCCACATGTGCTTCGCCCTCGACGGCCTCAGTTGCCTCGTCCTCGGCCTCGCCCTCGAATGTTTCCGCGTCGCCGGCCGTTTCTTCCCGGCCCTCGAGCTCCAGCTCACCGTTGTAGTAGGCGCGCAAAGCCTTGGCGCGGTCGACTATGTCTCCGTCGCCGAACCAGACAACGATATCATCGCACTCCTTCATGCATTTGTCGCGAAGGCCCGCCTTGTGATAGAGCTTCGCAAGCTCGTAGGCCCAGATGTCGATGTACTCAAGCTCTTTCAGCTGCTCCAGGTCGTCGATCAGGACCTCGACCGGCTTCCCCGAGAGCTTGTCTATGTTGTACTGGTATATATATCTGTAAAAATCGTCAGGAGCCATGCTGATGAACTCCTGCTGGTATTCTGAGGCAGATGCGACGTCATGAAGCTTCAGGCAGACCTCTATGAGCTGCATGAGGATCTTCCGGGTCGAGACCTTCGAATACAGCCTCTCAACGCAGGCGCGAGCCCTCTCGTACCTGGAGTTTCGCATATACACTTCGTATACGAGGTTGAGCTCGGAAGATTTCTTCAGCTTTCTTATGTCGATCTGCTGGGCGATCTCAAGCGCGCGCCTGTAGTTCCCCTCGCTGAGGAGGTTCTTCATCTCCTCGATCCTGACCAGATTCTTGTATTTCTCCACAATACGCCTCTTTTCGGCACTAATATGCCCGGTAAAACTCTAGTGTTTTAAGCAGAACCTCGGGGATCACGACCTTCTTGGTCTCGAGTCCCTTGAACCGAAGCTCCATGGCGCGGACTTCCTTTGCGCGCTCGCGCAGTCCGCGTGCGAATGCCTCCTCGTACAGAGGCTGTTTGATCAGTTCCTTCCTGATCTTATACGCAAATGGACAGTAGGTCGCAAGGATCTCCCTCGCCACCTTGTTCATCCTCACCGCCCCGTTCGACTCGTTCTGTATCCAGGAGATGTAGTCGAGCGTGAAGATCTCGCGCAGATTGTTCCTGCCGCGCTGGATCTGGAGCTTGAGCTTCTCCTTCCTGTCGTCGGAGAGGTTGTGGTTCTTCTTGTAGAACTGTATGTAGTCTGAGTACTCGGAGGTCAGCGACCTGACCTGGATGTTGTTCCAGTTGGTGCCCTGGATAGTCTTGCACAGAGCCCATCTGAACTGTCCGAATACCTTGATCATCATATCGTTTAAATTGGAGTACGTGAACATGGGGAAGAAGAATTTCCCTTCGGAATCACGGCGCCTGCCTGTGATCTCCTGCCACATTATGCCGTTGAGTCCGACGATCGGGAACAGGACAAATACGGGAGGAACCTTCTTCTGCTCGTACTCGCGCTCTATGCCGGCCTCTATGTCGGTGTAGAGCGACTCGCGGTAGAATACCGAGTAATCGATCTTCGAGAGCTCGTTGTAGGACTGGTTGATGCGCTCTCTGTCGACAAAGCCCTTGCGGACCGAAGCCATGAAGGCTTCCTTGTACAGCCAGGGAACGAAGATGGACAGCTGTCCGTTGACAACTCTGTTCGCGGGCATGAACACGTTCTTGATCTCGTGCTCGAGCTTGGCGTTGCCGTCCTCCAGCAGTTCGGCTTCCTTCGCCTCGTCGATCTCCTTGTTCTTCTTTCTCTCGCGCAGAAGCTCGGTGTAGTCGAGGCCCATGTCGTTCCTTGAGGGCATCTCCTCGCCGTTGTAAATGCGCGTGAGCCACTCTCTCATGGTGTAGACGCGGCACTCTCCGCACTGCGCGGGCTGCTTCAAGCTGACGAGCTCTGCGAGCTGGTTCTGATCGAGGAGCTTCTCGCTGACATAGCCGTAGTTCAAGAAGAGGTCGACGGGCTTCGGGAGAGACTTGATCTGGAGCGAAGTCATGAAGACAGCGTGGTAGAGCTTGTAGAACTGCTCCGATATCTTCTTCCTGAGCTTTCTTATGTCATCATCCTGGGCCTCCTTGTCGGGGAGGTCTATGAAAGCATTGAGCGTATCGAGGAACTCGGTCAACTCCGCCTCTGAAAAAGCGGCGAAAGTGAGTATCTGCTCTGCGGAATCCGCAAGCGTGGCAAGCACAGCCGCGGTGTCGATATCGACCGCAGCCTCCTCTGTGTCGTCGTCGATGGGACTGCCCGACTTGAAGCACGCATAGTAGTTCTCAAGCGTTGCCTTGTCGACCGTGATCCCGCTCGCCGTCCTTCCCCTGATCAGCTCGTCGAGGGTTTGGAGCTTCTTGTAGTTGTACTCTATGAATGACGCTATGGCGCTGTTGTCGCCGCCCTTGGCGAGGATCCTCGAGGAGAGGTTGATCTCCGCCTTGAAGAGACTGTTTTCCGTGGAGGCAACAAGCAGGTTGAACACGTTCTCAACGTAGGTGAGGATCTCGTCGCATGCCTCGAGCAGCTGCCCGATCACGTGAAGCTGTTCGTTGATATGAGTCTTGGTCATGAAGGCACTGACGGTGTAGAACGTCTTGATGGTCTCGAGCGGAACGCGCGAGAATTCGGTGTAATACTGGACTTTCTCGACATCCGGCACCTTCTGGGGAATGTATTCCTTGAGATCCGTGAGACCGGGTATGGATGAGACGAGACAACCGTACTTCCCCGCCTCCTTGACGTAGAAGTCGAACTGATCCTTGATGTCAAGATATGTGGAACCCGCGCAGGAGAGCAGTTCGCGGTAGTTGCGGTTCATCTCGGTGATGAGCTTGTTCTGATAGAAGATGGCTATGCCGTTGTAGTCCTTGTTGGACGAGAGCATCCTGCTCACGGAGTCAACGCCGTCAAATCTGAAGGCATAGAGAGAGGAGGGCTCAAGAGTACGGCACGAGCCGACATAAGTGCCGCTTGCGATCCCGGAGAGTCCGAGGAAGCTTCCCACGCCAAGAGCCAGCTTGACGCCGCCCGACGTGAACTCCACCTTGCCTTTTACGACCATGAATATGTAAATGAGGGGGCTTCCGTCCTCAAAAAGCACTTCGCCCGCAGGGACGAGATTCATTGAATTCGCCTTGATGTCTGCCATAGAGTTGATCTCCCGCGTCGTATTTGCGATCTGACATGAACGCCCAAGAAGCGCACAAACGATCTTTTTAGAAAAAACTTACTCAACTTATTATAATAGAAAACGCTCCCAACGAAAAGAGGTAAGCTCGAAAAAAAGGCAAAAAGCAAAAAAGGGTTTACAAATTTGGGCTTTGTGCTATAATGCCTTTAGACATAAAACTGACACATTCAGCTTGCGGTGGATGAACGGCTCTGTAGCGTGGGTTTTTCGCGGTCGGCCGGCTTTCACGCAGCTTTTTTGATATTTTATATACTGTTTCGGAGGAAAAGATGGATCAATATATAATAAAGGGCGGCAAGCCACTTGCCGGAGAGGTGACGATCAGCGGTGCAAAGAACGCAGCTCTCGGGATACTTGCCGCTGCTGTCATGACTGACGAGCTGGTCACTATCGAGAACCTGCCCGACGTCAGGGATATCAACGTGCTCCTCGAGGCCATCGAGGCCATAGGGGCGAGAGTTGAGCGTATCGACAGGCACACCGTGCAGATCGAGAGCGCGAACATCAACTCGGTCAATATCGATGACGACAGCATGAGAAAGATCAGGGCTTCCTACTATCTCCTCGGAGCGCTTCTCGGCAAGTACCGCAACGCCAAGGTCTCGCTTCCCGGAGGCTGCAACATAGGCAGCAGGCCCATAGATCAGCACATCAAGGGTTTTGAGGCTCTGGGTGCCGAGGTCAGCATAAAGTACGGCTTCGTTGAGGCGAACGCCGATGAGCTGACGGGAGCGCACATCTACCTCGACGTTGTGAGCGTCGGAGCGACGATCAACATCATGCTCGCGGCATCGCTCGCAAAGGGACAGACCATCATCGAGAACCCTGCGAAGGAGCCCCACGTCGTAGACGTTGCCAACTTCCTCAACAGTATGGGAGCCAACATCAAGGGCGCCGGAACCGATGTCATCAGGATCAGGGGAGTCGAGAGGCTTCACGGAAGCACCTACTCGATCATACCCGATCAGATAGAAGCGGGAACCTTCATGTTCGCAGCAGCTGCCACCAAGGGTGACGTGCTGATCAAGAACGTGATCCCCAAGCATCTCGAGGCCATCTCCGCGAAGCTCGAGGAGATCGGAGCCGAGGTCATGGAGTACGACGACGCGGTACGCGTTGTTGCCAAGAAGCGTCTCGGACACACTCAGATAAAGACGCTGCCTTATCCCGGTTTCCCTACGGATATGCAGCCTCAGATGACCGCCTTGCTCGCGACTTCGGTGGGTACGAGCGTTGTCACGGAGAACATCTTCGAGAACCGCTTCAAGTACGTGGATGAGCTGTCGCGCATGGGCGCGAACATCAAGGTCGAAGGAAACACCGCCATCATCGACGGGGCCACGATGCTCACGGGCGCAACGGTATGCACTCCGGACCTCCGTGCGGGAGCCGCTCTCGTCATAGCAGGTCTTGTGGCAGAGGGCTACACGATAGTGGAGCAGGTCGAGTACATCGAGAGAGGATATGAGAATTTCGAGTGCAAGCTCAAGGAACTGGGAGCATGCATGGAGAAGATAGACGCCGAGGATCTTCGCGCCGCGAGAAAGTTCAAGCTGCGCGTCGGCTGAGGCGGGATCATTTGAAAGAGAGACCCCGGGAGAGGCGCTTTGAAGGTGCTTTCCCCGGGGTTTTTAAGTAAAAAAAGGAGTTACCCGGAAGGTAACTCCTTTCGCTTACATGAGCTTTACGATCTTTAAGCCGCTCTGTCCGGCGAGGTTTATGTACTCCTGACCGATCTGGATGACCGGTTTCGACCTCTCCTGCTTGTTCAGGAGGACCAGAGTCCCGACCCTTCCGTCCGAGAGCTGGACGTGTGAACCGAGGTAAGCCTGCGTGATGTGCTCGATGAAGGTCATGACATACTTTGTGTCGAAGGAAGCAAGTCCCTCGGTCTCGAAGATGTGTATCGCTTCAAACGGCGACTGCGGCTCGCGGTAGGAACGCCTGCTCGTCATCGCGTCGTAAACGTCCGCGATCGAGACGATCTTCGCGAAGTCGTCGATCTTGTCTGCTGTGAGCCCCATGGGGTAGCCGGTGCCGTTGCAGCGCTCGTGGTGCATCATGGCCGACATAGCCACCGAAGGGGGGAGCTTTCTCGGCTGAAGGAGATTGTAACCCTTGAGCGCGTGCGTCTTGACCAGAGCGTACTCGTCCGGAGTGAGAGGACCGGGCTTGTCGATGATCTCGGAGGGGATGGTCAGCTTCCCTATGTCGTGGAAGATCCCGCAGAGGATGAGCGTGTCGATGTCGCTCTTCCCGAAGCCCAGCCATGAGCCTATGACGCCGCAAATGATCGCAACGTTGAGGCAGTGTGTATAAGTCTGATCGGAGGCCTCGCGCATACAGTGGATCAGGTCGAAGACCTGAAGTCCGGTGTTGCACTGTCCGAGCAGGGATTTTACGTCGTTGAGCAGTACCTTCGTGCTCGACTCGCTTTCATCGGAGAGATAGCGGTTGAACACGTCCTCGAAATCCGATACGCTGTTCTTGAAAGTGCCGTTGAACTGCGTGAATTCTTCCGTCTCGCGAAGCTTGTTGAGATAGGAGACGGTGTTCACGGGCGCGGTGTCGAGAGACGGACCGCCCTCTTCATAGATCTTGAAGGTGGCGATGGAGTGGAACCTGAGTCTCGTTATGGCCTTGTCGGTGAGAAGCGTATCCTTCTGAATGATCAGCTGGCCGGTAGCGTTGTAGACGTCTTCCGCTACCTTCATGCCCGGTACGGCTTTGTTGATATTTGTCCTTATAATTTTCAAAATGGCCCCCCAATTACAAATATATAGACAATTCTTACTAATGTGTATTTAATTATATATTTGTGAAGGTTAAAAGTCAATTAAATTGATTGAAAGCAAAGGAAGAATATGGTATAAAAAACTTGTTGCGCCGGCCCGCGAAAAATGCGGACAGATAAGGGAAGGAAGGCGCATTTGCGGGGTAAAAGCACCCCGGGGAAGAAGAAGGGAAAAGACATGGAGAAAAAAACAGGCTGGATAAGAAGAGTGCTCGTCTATGCTGCGCCGTTCAAGGGAAAGATCGCGGTCATAGCGCTGCTCTATATGGTGCAGACGGCGTGCTCCCTTTTCATGCCTTACGTCATGAGCAACATAGTAAACAGGGGAGTCGCGGGCTCTGACATGGACTACATCTACGTCATGAGCGCGGTCATGGTCGGCATGACGCTCGCCTCGCTCCTGTGCGCCCTCGTGACGAACAGGTTCATATCGAAGGTGACGCCCCAGTACGCGGGCGCGCTTCAAAAGGGGATATTCAAGAAGACAAACAGCCTCTCGTTCGAGGAGTTTGGAAAGGTGGGCGCGGGAAGCCTGCTCACGAGGTCCACTGAGGACGTCATGTTCTTCACGGACATGACGGGGCAGATCATCTACGCGCTGTCGACCTTCCCGGTCATGTTCATAGGAGGCGTGGTCCTCTCACTCGGCTGTGATCCGCTGCTCTCGCTGATACTGCTGCTTGCGGCGCCCATCATCCTGCTGATCGTGAGGATCGTCTCGAGGAGGATGCACGAGCTGTGGAAGAAGTCGGACGAGTACTGCGACATCCAGAACAGCGTTGTGCGCGAAAGGCTCACGGGCCTGCGCGTCATCAGGGCATTTGACAAGGAGGACTACGAGCACGAGAGGATCTCGGACGCGACGCACGTCATGGCGAAGTACATCATTTCCGCAAATGTGCGCGCCGGGACCATAAACCCTGTCAGCGTGATGCTCCTGAACCTTGCGACCGTGGTGATGCTCTACGTCGCGTCGCACAGGATCCAGACCGAGTCGCTGCTGACCGCGGGCGACGTCATGGCTGTCATCCAGTACGTCACGCTCATAATGAACGGCATCATAGTCATGTCGTGGTCATTTGTCATGCTGCCGCAGATAAAGGTCAGGGGCAGCAGGATCGCGGAAGTGCTCGCGATGGAAGGGATCCCGGACGGAGACGACACGGGGGAGAGGCTCGACGGTAGCATAGAGCTCGAACACGTGAGCTTCGGCTACGAGGGCTCGGAGACGCCCGTGCTCGAAGACATCAACATGTCCATAAAGAGCGGCGAGATCGTCGGCGTGATCGGCGGCACCGGAAGCGGAAAGACGACGGTGACAAAGCTCCTGCTGCACTTCTACAAGCCCCCGTCGGGCAGGATCACGCTCGGCGGAAAGAGCTATGACGAGCTCTCGAGGGAGACGACCAGAGGCAACCTCTCAGTCGCGCTCCAGAAGGGCATGATCTTCGGCGCAACGGTCGGAGAGAACGTGAAGAT
>JAGDDC010000324.1 GCA_017958245.1 Lachnospiraceae bacterium | reverse complement strand
GTTGCCATAGAAAGCAAGGAACGGGATCGAGAGGTCGATCTTGCCGTTTAAGTATACGAAACCGTCTACGAACATACCGTTTGCGAAGTTCTCTTCAAGGTATGCCCTGTCATCAGCCGAAAGCTTGATCGTAACTGTGACTTTAGCCTTGTCCTTTACCGCAAATGCCTTCTTGTAGAAGTCGATCTTGCTCTTCTTGGGGTTCCTGATGCCAAGGAAGAACAGTCTTGCATCATTTGTGTCGATGATACCGTTCTCGTTGAAATCGAAGAACTCGATGCAGCTGTCGATCAGGCTTGCCTTGTAACCGCCATTTGCGTATGCAAGGATGTAACGGACATCGAGGATATCGATCCAGCCGTTGTGGTCGATGTCGTACATATATGCTTCGCTGTTGGTCTTGAAGGTAACCTGAGGCTTCAGCTCGTGTGAAGAGTTCGCCGTGAATACTCCGTAGAGTACGTCCTCAGTGAGAGTCGTGCTGTCAAATGTGTAGTACGCCCTCTTCTTGGGGTTCAGGTTATATACTGTGAAGTCAAAGCTATACTCGCCCTTTCTTGCGGGGTCGTCAAGAAGCTCTGCCTTAACCTTGCCATCGTTGCCTTCCTTGTCGCCTACGAGGATGTAGGTGGGTGTTGTTGTAGCAAGCTGTGCATTTACAAGGCCTGCGCCCTGCTTTCTGGGTGAGTACTCCTCGCCGTCAGCCTCAACAAGCGGAACTGCGGTGCTCATGAGAAGTGACTGTGCGAGTACTCTTGAGGAGAGACCTGTCTTTGCTGCAAGGTCGTTCTCTTCGATGTACTGGATAACGAGTGCGGAAAGACCGGTGATCGAAGGAGCTGCCATCGATGTACCGCTATTGACTCCGTACGTGCCGTTGTCGAGTGTCGAGTAGATGTTTCCGCCGGGTGCGGTGATCTCGGGCTTGAGGGTGAGATCGCCGAGTGCGCCCCATGACGAGAAATCGCTCATGGTGTAGCCGTCGGGAACGTTGTAGTTTGTAGCAACCTTCTGCGAGATGGATACCTTGCCGGTATATACGCCGGTAGCCTCGTCAAATGTTGCTTCTTCCTTGATAGCAAGTGCGTCTTCAAGGGAGATCGAAACGCAGGGGATAGTTGCGCTTGAACCCTCAAGGCTCATGCCCATGTTACCGGATACGTTGTTGTAGATGAAGCATCCTATAGCGCCTGCTGCCTGTGCATTCATGTGCTTGTTTGCGAAGTTGAACTGGCCGCGCTGTACGAGCACGATCTTGCCGGTAACGTCGCGACCTTCGTAATCCTCTTCGGAACCGAGGCCCTCGATGAGAACGAATTCAAGCTCCTTGCCTGCAAGGCTTGTCATGGGCTTGTTCTTGCCGCTGCCGCCCTCGTCATAGAAGACGTTCCTGTCGCCGAATACGGCGTAGTTTCCTGTGAAACCGTAGTTGTTTGCGCTGGCTACGGTAAAAGCGTTCCTGTAAGATCCGGGAGATCCTACTGTGTTGTCGTTTACGTCATCGGTAAAGTTGTGACCGTATCCGTTGATCTCGAAGTTTGACCAGGAGTATGCATTTCCTGCGGAGATGCTGACAACGGTGTTAGTCTGTGCAACCTTGTCCATGATCTCGTTGATGTACTGATCGGCTGCTGCGAACTCTACGCTCTCGCCTGCGGATGATGAACCAAGGCTTAAGTTGACAGCGTCTGCGCCGAGAACAACTGCATCCTCGATAGCTGCCATATAGTCATCGGTGTAAGCTCCGCCGCCCTCACCGAACACCTTCATAACGAAGAGCTGTGCATCGGGAGCAACACCTACAACGCCTGCTTCCTGCTTCTCGAAGGAGCCGTTGTTGTTCACGTACTTGTTTGCTGTGGTGATACCTGCAACGTGTGTACCGTGGTCACCCTCTTTGTCGTACTTGTGGGTTACGTTGAGGTTTACATCCACATAGTTGAAGGTAAACGGTGTCTTAGCAGAACCGTATACATAATCAGCTGTGAGCCTTCCGCCTGTCATGGCATTTGCCTTGAGAAGGGGAAGTGCTGCCTCGATCTCTTCCTTGTCGAGAAGATCGTAGTCAGCTACAGTCTTGTTGTTCTTCTTTGCAGTCTCCTCAAGTCCGTAGAGGTATGCATCCTCTGCAAATGAAGGATGAGAAGTGTCAAGACCTGTATCGATGACAGCCACTCTCATGCCTGCGCCGGTGTAGCCGCTCAGCCATGTGCTGTAGCTTCCGACCATATCTCCTGCGGAGATGGTGTCGGGGTCATCCGAATTCTCATTGCTCATGAGCTCATATCTGGGAACGACATAAACTGCCTCGACCTCGTCGAGTGCCTCAATATCGGCAACCTTGCCAAATGCGACATCTGCGGACACCGCATTGGTGAGAAGTGTGAAGCTGTAACGTGTGTTGAGTTCCTCTCCGTCGAGAACCTCATCCTCGATCTGCTCCACTACTTCGTCCTGAGCCTGCTCAAGCTGCTCAGTGTAAGCGATTGCCTCATCGTTCTCTGCGATCGAATCAAGCTCATAACCTGCGTCGATCGCTGCATCGTCTTTCATGACGATCATGACTCTGACCTCGTCGTCATCAGCGAACTGAGGAGCTGCATCTTCAACAGCCTCGTCCTGATTCCTGAGCTCAGCGTCAAGTCCCGATTCCTCGTTCACTGCCTCAAACTCGAGAACTGAAGCGGCTCCGTCCTTTCCCTCAAGCACTACTGATGCTTCGGGCGCGCCGGTCTCTTCAGCTTTCGCGCTCGTTGTCTTTACGGATGCGAAAAGACCGAGCACAAGGCATAATGACATGAACATAGCGAGAAATCTGCTGATGTTGCGCTTTTTCATGTACCTTTCCTCCCTACATATTTTTTCCGGTGCGGCGAGTCTTCAAAGCGTCAATTCGTTGTAACTTTTTCGCCTTTTGTGAAGCTCTCCGTACCTGCAAAGCACGGCCACATCCCTTCAAGAAAGCCCGGAATTCGTTGATTTTCGGGGTTTCTTTCTTCCCTGTGGCTGGATCCGGTTTAAAATGAATCCATTTTCCGTGTAGATAACTGATATTGTATAATATGTCACATTGATTTGTCAACGTGTTAAATCACTAAATAATTTTTTAGCCAAAAAAATTTTGTAATTCCTGTACCCTGTTTTGTTACCCTTTCTTGACGCATCTGAATGGCAAGAGTATACTTCTAATCAGAACATTTGCCACGAGGCGTGGCAGAACGGAGGACTATATGGTTGTTTTTCCACGGATCTATAAGTCTGCCGGAAGGGTTCTTGCGATCCTTCTGGCATTTTGCATGATGGCAGGGACCACGCAGGCAAGAGCTGATGTTAAGGCGGGGACTGCAGGCAAGGCAGAGGCATCGCAGTTCTCTGTCGCTCCCGATACCGGGCTTCCCGCCGGTGCGGAGGACAGACAGGTAAGCGTCATTGTAACCCTCGACAAGCCCGGTCTTGAAGACGCAGGCTTTGATGCGGAGTCCGCAGCTTCCTCACCCGAGGCGCTGGCTTATCTGGACGAACTGAAAGCCTATCAGGAGAAGGCGCTCGATATGATAAAAGAAGCGCTCGGGACATCGGACCTCAAGAGCAGAGGCAGTCTCCGCGTCCTGACGGACGCCCTGTTCCTCGAACTCCCCGAATCCGGACTCGATGCCGTAAGACAGCTCGGCTTCGTAGTCAAGGTATCCTCGGGTTCACAGAGGACTACCGCAGACGGGAAGATGGGTGACAGGATACATGCAAAAGGGCATGTTTCCTCTGACTCCCCCGCAACCGCAGGCAGCACAAGAGTCGTATCAGACAGCCCCGCAGAGCCTGCGACAGAACCTGACAGACTCACACTCACGGCAGGTGAGATGGTAGAGAAAGATTCCGCCTGGTCAAAGGGCTACACGGGCGCAGGCATGAGGATCGCGATCATCGATGACGGCATGCAGGCCGATCATCCTTCATTTGCGGAGGACGCTTTCCTCTACAGCCTCGAAGAGACCGCGGCAAAGGCGGGGAAGACCATAAAAGACTACAACCTTCTCGATGAAAGAGAGGTAAAAAGTCTCCTTGGCAGGCTCCATGCAGGCGAGATGTGCGAGGAAGGGACCGAGGAACTGCTCTATCGCTCTGCCAAGATCCCTTTCGGCTTCAACTATGCGAGCGCTTCGATCGAGATCTTCGACGAGTACTCCAGCGGCCACGGCATGCATGTGGCGGGGATCGCCGCTGCCAACAGATATGTTGACCACGACGGAGAGTTCGGTCCCGAGAGGCTGGGCGTTGCCGGTGTTGCTCCGGACGCGCAGATCATCGCCATGCACGTATTCACGAACGGGACAAACCCTTACGACTATATGATGGCCATCGAAGACGCGCTGCTGCTTGGCGCGGATGCGATAAACTTAAGCCTTGGCGGGGCCGAAGCCGGCTATGCAGATCCCGCTGCGGAAGACGAGATGTTCTGCGACATCATGAAGAAGGTGCGTGAAAGCGACGCGGTAGTTGCGATCGCAGCAGGCAATTCGTACGCATGGGCCGATATGGAATACAACGGCTACGCTCTCAACAGGGCGGCAGAGATCAATCTCTCGACATTGGCTTCACCCGCATCATTCACGGACAGCCTCGCAGTCGCAAGCGATGTGAATATCGGCTACGTTGGAACACCCCTGATCTTCGACGGTTCCGTGAAGGCTTTTGAGGTGGCCGTGAGCGATGAGTTCGGTGACGATATGGATACCCTCGGTTCCCTTGAGGGCGCGGACGAGGGCAAATCTTTTGACTACGTATATATAGAAGGCTTCGGCACTCCCGAGGACTATGAGAACATCGACGTGGAAGGCAAGATCGTCATGGTCGACAGGGGCGAGATCACATTTGCCGAGAAGCATGCGGCAGCTGTCTCCGCCGGTGCCATCGCAGTTGTGATATGTAACAACGCCCCCGGTGCGATGAACTTCAGCGTCGGCGTCGACCCCGCCCCCGTACCCTGCGTGGCGATCTCGATCTTCGACGCCCTGGCTGTGGAGGCAAACGCCGATTATGACACCGAGAAGAGGATCCACTTCGGAACCATGAGGGTGGGAAGCGAAACGGAATACGCAAGGCCCGAAGAGTACGGCTATATACCGAGCGACTTCTCGTCCTGGGGTGTGCCCGAGGATCTTTCACTGAAACCCGAGATCATGGCGCCGGGCGACGACATATACTCGACCTATCCCGACGACGAATACGGCGCAATGGGCGGAACCTCCATGGCAACCCCTATGATCTCGGGGCTTGCGGCTCTGGTCATCCAGCACATCGAGGAGAACAACCTGACGGAGAGCACGGGACTCTCCAAGAGAGCTCTGGCGCAGGCAATCCTCATGAGTACGGCGGATCCCATAAGGAAGACCGACGGAGTCGAGTACTCACCGAGAAAGCAGGGCGCAGGCCTTGCAAATGCGCAAAATGCGACTTCGACTCCCGCTTACCTCCTCGTAGGCCCGGAAGAGGGCAACGACGGCAAGGTGAAGGCTGAGCTGGGCGACGACCCTGACAGGAAGGGCGTGTACAGCTTTGATTTCACCGTGAAGAACATGAACCCGGGCAAGGAGCTCTACTATACGCTCGACAGTTCTGCTCTCACAGAGAGCCTGGATTCCGATGACAGCGGGATGCTCTTCATCACAGAGGACTCCATGCAGCTCTCACCGAAGGCGACCTACTCTTCGAGCGACAAGCTCGTCCTCACCTACGATCTCGACGGGAACGGAAAGGTTGACGGGAAAGACGCGAAGGTCCTCAGGTCTTATGTAAAGAAGGGCGGCAAGAAGAAGGCCGGCGCAGTGTTCAAAAACTGCTACTGGGAATTCGACTTGAACGACGACGGCGCTGTGAACAAAAAGGACGCCACTGCCCTTGCAAAGGCTGTCAAGAAGCCTGCGAAGAGCAATATTGACCTTTCAAAGCACACCCTCATAGTCGCAGACGACGAGGCGAGCGTGAGCGTGAAGATCAAGCTGACCAAGGGCGACAGGGATTACCTTGAGAACTTCCCGAACGGTATATTCGTAGAGGGCTATGTCTACCTCTACGGCGAGACGGTCCTCTCGCTTCCCTTCCTCGCTTTCTACGGCGATTGGAGCGACTCTTCGATGTACGAGCCTTTCGACTACATCGAATACCGCCACGGAAGCTTTGATTGGTGGATTTATACACTGGAAGCACCCGAAGTCACGAACTACTTCCTCTTCTTCTCAAAGGCGAGAAAGGACGAGTTCAAATACGCTTCCAACCCCTTCGTGAGGGACCAGTTCTACATGCCCGAGCGAAACGCTTTCTCCTCGACTTCGGGAGATGTTCTCGAAGAGCTCGACGTGACCTATCTCAGGAACGCGCGTTACATCTGCGCGAAGATCGAGAACGCCGAGACCGGCGATGTCTACTTTGAGCAGGACGAGGAGTACTGGGTCGGTGCTTTCTACAATTACAACGACGGAAAATGGGAAGTCACCCACGACAGGTTCGTGTTTGGATGGAAGGGAACGGACGCGGACGGCAACCCACTGCCCGATGGCACGAAGGTGCTCGTGAGCCTCACCTCGGTACCCGAGTATTACAAGAGCATTGACGAGGCGAAGGGCAGAGGCACGACGATCTCGCTGCCGCTCGTCATCGACAACACAGCTCCCACGGCCAAGGCCGGCAAGAGCGGCACCCGGACCGACAAGAAGGGCAACGCGATCGATACGTTGACGGTACGCGTGAAGGACGACCGCTACGTCGCAGCTGTGGTTGTCTACGACGCCGACAAGAAAAACGTGATCAAACGCTACGCCGTCAACCAGACCAAACCCGGCGTAACAAAGAAAGTCGTGATCGACAGGCCCGCAGAAGACTGCTACGTAGCAGTCTACGACTACGCAGGAAATGAAACCGGATTTGATCTTGCAAACTAAAAAAGTAGGACTATCGAATAATCGCCGTCAGGGGATGCTCTGCAAACGGCTTCCGCGCTGGTGAGATTCTAAGTCCGCTTTCCAAAAACACAATCGATGCTGAAATTGTTGACCGAGACGGTCCAATTTCAGCATTGTGTTTATAGTCATGCTTTCGAAGAAAGCTTGACGTAGGCCGCGCTCCTCGCGAAGCGAGATCTAATGGCGCGGCTTTCTCGTTCCAAGCGAACAAGAATCTCTACC
>JAGDDC010000323.1 GCA_017958245.1 Lachnospiraceae bacterium | reverse complement strand
TCTCTTCTCTCTGACAAGATCTTCTTCGCGCGCAGCGATACGGGACATATCGAAGTGCCCGAGACGACCTCGGGAGGCAAGTGCAAGATCACCAGCGACACAGGCGACATAAGATTCACAACGGGCAGATAAAACAAGCAGCGGGGGAAGTTTCTTCCTCCGCTGTTTTTTTGTTGTAAAACCTAAAGGATCGGGCGGGATCCGGTCTGCCCGCGCCTGCGCAGCCGGCGTTTGAAACGGATGTGTCAAACGCCCGAGCTCTCAGTCCCCTGCTTCCGGCAGGCAGTGCATGTGCGTCTTTCCGAGCACCCTGAAGCCTTCCGCAGTCACGTGAAGGGAGCGAAGCCCGGATTCCGCGGCCCTGAGCTTGAGATAGAGCTTGATGGCGTCGCGGTCGGGACAGCCTTCTGGGTATTGACTCAAATGGTTTTTGAAGACAGCGTCGATCTGCTGCCCGAGGAAGCCTGTCGTCTTGATGAAGGCGTTTGGCTTTGCAGTCATGTAGAAGGCGAGAGCCTGTACGGGCGCGGGTTTGGCGCCGAGGGCCTTCATGATCCCGCGGTTGTCCGCGCACACTGCGAGCGAGCGCACAGCCTTGCCGACGTTCAGATGGTCCGGGTGGCATTCGGAAGTCGGGGAGGGATCGGGCGCGAAGATGATGTCAGGCTTGAAGTCCGAGATCACGGATGCTATGCCTTTTAAGAGGTCGGTCTTTTTGTAGAAGCCTCCGTCCTTCAGGTTCAGAAAACGGACGTCCATGACGCCGAGTGCTGCCGCAGAGCGGAGAGCCTCCCTCTCGCGTATGGCAACAAGCTGTCTGCGCGTGAGCCTGCGTTTGGCGTTCGCGTCCCCGTAGCGGCCGTCGGTGCAGATCAGGAAGCAGATCTTCTTGCCGCGCGCCGCGAGAGCAGCAACGGAAGCGCCCGCGCCTATCTCGATGTCATCGGGATGCGGGCCGACGAAGAGATATCTTTCGAAACTGTCAGGTTTCGGCGTCCTTGCGGCGATGCGAAGTGCCAGTTTTGTAAGTCCCATAAGTTCACCCCTTTTCTGTGCTTTTCCTGCCACTGATTATACACTGTCTTTTGACTTTTTTGTATAGATTATGTATGATTTTAACGGGATATGTAGTTAAACAAAAGCGTTTGAAACTTTTTGGAAGGAGAATGCATATGGCCGAATCTGAGAAGAGGATCAGCGTTGAGCACATCGACGTCGAAGATCCCAAGATCAAGAAGAAAAACCTGTGGTTCTACCCGCTCGGCACTGTGGGCCGTGACATGGTGTACAACATGTTCACACAGTTTATCTACCTGTACATCCTGTACACCAAGCAGCTGACCGACAGCCAGATAGTCGCGATTACCGCTATCATGGTGGCGGCGCGCGTCTTTGACGCCTTCAACGATCCGATCATGGGCAACATCATCGAGAGGACCAGATCAAAGTGGGGCAAGTTCAAGCCCTGGCTGCTCATAGGCGTTCTCTCCACGTCGATCGTGCTCTACCTCGCCTTCAGCTCTTCGCTCGAGGGCTGGGGATTCGTAGTGTTCTTCGGCGTGATATACTTCATGTACAGCATCACCTACACAATGAATGACATCTCCTACTGGGGCATGATACCCGCCCTCTCAAGGTCGGGTGATTCGAGAAACCAGTTCACCTCCCGCACGACGCTCTTTGCAGGTGTCGGAGGAACGCTCGCCGGCATGCTCATCCCCATGTTCACCGCGGGAAGTCTGCAGATCGGAGGCAACGCGTCCACTGCGTACAGCGTGATCGCGCTGATCATAGCCCTCCTTTGTCCTCTGTTCGTGCTGTTCACGCTCTTCGGAGTCCGCGAGAACCGCGACGACATGGAGAAACCCGCGGAGAAGATATCGTTCAAGCTGATCATAAAGACGATCTTCGGCAACGACCAGCTCAGGTGGATGGTACTCATCTTCCTTCTCCAGCAGATAGGAAACTCCGTAGTCATAGGCGGTATCGGGGCAAATTATGTGTATTTCCGCTACGGATATGAGGGCGGCCTGTACTCGCTCTTCTCTACGATAGGCGTGGCGGCGACTGCTTTCCTGATGCTGTTCTATCCCGCGATCTCAAGGAAGCTCAACAGGAAGGCTTTCATGAAGATACTCTGCTACATCGCTTCCGCAGGCTATGTGCTCATGATCGTTGCGGGACTCGTGATGCCCGCGAACATGGTCGGATTCTGGGCACTGACGATAGGCTATATGCTCTCGGCCTTCGGTATGTACGGCTTCTACCTGATCATGATGATCTCGATCTTCAACACCGTCGAGTACAACGAGCTCAAGACCGGAAGCCGCAGGGAGGGCATCATAACCTCTATCCGTCCCTTTATCACGAAGCTTGGCAGCGCTGTCGTTGTCATGATCACGTCGCTTTGCTATCTGCTCTTCCACGTGACCGACTACACGAACCAGATCGCTGATTTTGAGCAGCAGGCAAACCTCGGAAAGATCGTAAATGAGGTGAAGAACGCGAAGATCGACGAGGTCATCGCCAAGGTGGAGACGGGACAGGCGAACGGAATGCTCCTGTTCATGACGATCGTTCCCTTCATCCTGCTCCTTTTGTCATACTTCCTCTACAAGCGCTTCTACAAGCTTGACGAGGCGGAGTACGCGAAGATCGTTGAGGAACTTGAGGCTAGAAAGAAGTAAGGCCGGGACAGGCTGCTTCGGTACGCCTGCTTACGATCGGAAAGAAGGTATCTTATGGCTATCACAGGCGCGATCATGGTGCCCCATCCGCCGATCATCCTCCCCGAGGTCGGCAGGGGCGAAGAAAAGAAGATATCTGATACGACTGCGGCTTTCGAGGCCGCGGCGGAGTTTGTGGCGGAGCTTGAACCCGACACGATCATACTTGCCTCGCCGCACAGCGTGATGTACAGCGACTACTTCCACATATCTCCGGGAAGCAGGGCGAAGGGCGACATGGGACAGTTTCGGGCCTCCTCGGTCAGGTTTGACGTGGAGTACGACGAGGAGCTTGCAAGAGCCATATCGTACGCTGCGGATGAGGAGCATTTCCCGGCAGGGCCTTTCGGTGAGAGGAGCAAGGCTCTCGACCACGGGACCATGGTCCCGCTGTACTTTATAAACAAGAAATACACGAAATACAAGCTGGTCAGGATCGGGCTGTCGGGGCTGTCATTCCAGGAGCACTACAGGCTTGGGAAGATCATTTGCAAGGTCTGCGACAAGATCTCGAAGAAAGTGGTCTTTGTCGCGAGCGGGGACCTCTCACACAAGCTGCTTGCGGAGGGCCCCTACGGTTTCGCCGAGGAAGGTCCGGAGTACGACCGCCGCATAATGGATGTCATGGGCTCTGCGAACTTCGGCGAGCTGTTTGAGTTCAAGGAGGATTTCTGTGAGAGATCCGCGGAGTGCGGCCACGGGAGCTTCTGCATGATGGCGGGCGTCTTTGACGGCTGCGAGGTCGAGGCAAGGAGGCTCTCGCACGAGGGGACCTTCGGTGTGGGCTATGGGATCTGCACTTACCGCCCCCTGTCTGCGGGGCACGCCGACAGGGAGTTTCTGAGGATATGGACAGAGAAGAAGCTCTCGCAGCTCGCCGATA
>JAGDDC010000322.1 GCA_017958245.1 Lachnospiraceae bacterium | reverse complement strand
GATCGCATCATCATCTACAACCACTACGCGCTCTTCCATGTGGTATCCTTTCCAAACCCGCAGGCCCATACAGGTCCTTACTTTAGTTGCGAATCCTTTGGGCCTTATGACACCCAGCCTCAGCTACACGTCCGCAGGCCACTTACGTCATCTGCTCGTCCTCGAGGTAGTTGGTGATGATCTGCTCGGCGGTGACGGTCATTTTCTCGAATGCCACGATAACGCTCTCGTTGCTCTCGCGCATCTTGGTATTGGCGTATTGAATTATGAAGAAGAGTATCAGCCCCATGATCACGAGGTCGATAACTATGATCAGCGCTTCCTTCACGCCATCGCCTCTGTCTATAGCATCTCTTAGCCTTCTCTTTGTTCGCACTCACAGATCCCCTCGCGTCAGAACTTCACCTTCACGTAGGATGCCTCCCAGTCCTCGCCCTGCGCGTGGTCGTACTCCAGCATATATATGCAGTTCTTCCCGGCCTTTTTCGCGTGGTAGACCGCCTTGTCCGCGTAGTTTGCGACCTGGATGATAGTGTCCGTCCTGTTCGTGACTGCGACATTTACAACACCGACGGACAGGGTGAGGCGGTGCCCGTGAGGATTCTTTTGGTTGGGGATGTTCTTATCGCGCATCTTCTTGCAGATCCTGCGGGCCACTGCTGCCACGTCTTTGTCGTCGAGCCCTATGGTCATGCCGAGGAACTCGTCCCCTCCGTAGCGGGCGAATTGGATGTTGTCGGTCTCCTCCGACCGGCACACGAGAGCGACCTCCTTTATGATCTCGTCACCGCGCGCGTGCCCGTATGTATCGTTGCATTCCTTGAAAAGATCTATGTCTATAAAGATCGCGCCTATCTTCTCTTTCTTCTTGGAGGCAGTCTCGATGAACTCTCCTCCCACGCGGATCATGGCGGAGTGGTTCAAGAGCCCCGTCATCGGATCTCTCCTCGCGCGGTTCTCGCTCTCTGCGATCAGCTTGTTGAGCCTGTTTATGGAGGAATCAGCCTCCTTCATGCTCTTGTGGATGTTGAGCTGTATCTGCTTGAGCTCGGTGGTCCTCGCCTTGTACTGCTCTTCAAGCTGCTCGTAGTACGTGACCGCCTTCTCGTGCTCGCCTATGGTCTTGTAATAATCCGCCATGACGCTGTTTAAGAGAAGCTTGTCCATGGTCGCGGTGTTCCTGCCGCAATACCCCTCTATCAGGTCGACCACCTTTCCCGCGCGCTTTATGTCACCCTTTTTCAGCAGCAAATGCGCGATCACACCAAAATCGTCGAAGACCCAATATGAATCGGATATCTCCCCGGCAAGCTTCAAGGCCTTGTCGAGATAACTGTTGCCCTGCCTTTTGTGGCCGAGCTCGTACTCCGCCCTGGCGTACTTTTCATAATAAGCGCACACGTAGGTTTTAAAGCCCACCTGCCCTACCCACCCCTTGCCTTCTTCAAGGGCTGCTGCCGCCTCGGCGAAGCAATGGTCGCACATATAGCTGTCGGCCAGGTTCAGCGTGAAGGCAACGAGTTCGGGCGCGTTCTCGGGCGACTCCCTCTTTGTCTGCTCCAGACACTCCTTGAGGTAGAAGACTCCCGTCTTGTAGTCTCCCATGGCGCTGTAGACTGTCGCGAGGTCGTTCATGACGATCAGCTTGCTGATACCCTTTATCCTGTGCCTTCTTATGATCTCAAATGCCTTGTCGTAGTTGGCGAGGGCGAGCTGATAGTTCTCCTGATCGAAGTAAGCCACTCCGAGCGCTGTGTAAGCGTTCGCGATCATCCTGTAGTCATCGGTGTGCTTCAGGAAAGTGAGCGCCTTGATCCCGCTTGTGAAGAGGTTTTTGTTGTTGCCGAGGTTCTTGTAGGTGGCGGCCAGCATCTGGTAGACAACGCCTATGTAGTGGATGTCTCCGCTCTCCTGCGCCTCTTTCAGAAGCTTCTTGAGCTCCTTTACCTGACGCCCCGGATCGGCGCCGTAAGCCTGAAAGACTTCTTTGACCTTGTCGAGGTTTTTCTTCTTTGATGCCATGGATCCGCCTCCTCTCGCCACAACGACCGACTGCTTCTTCTCTTTCGATCTGTCTCTTGATATTCTGTCCCGATTATATTTTATCCGAAATCTGCGGATTTAACAATAAGCTTACGGCGAAACTATAAATGCTTTGATTTTTCGATACAAAAAGGCTCCGAACCGCATCAGCGGGTCAGAGCCGGGTGTTTTTTAGCGGATCGTGTTCTCTCCTATGACTTTGATCCGTTCATCCAGGACCGCAAAGACGATCCTGATATCGTAGTCGGGGTTTGCGTCGATGAAGTCCCTGCAAGCCTGTATCGCGACCTGCCAGGCCCCATCCACGGGATAACCGAAGATCCCTGCGGATATCAAGGGAAACCCTATGGAATGCAGGCCGTTCTTCTTCGCAAGAAGAAGCGAATGCTCGTACGCGCCATACAAAAGCTCGGGCTCACCTTGTTCTCCGCCTGACCAGCGCGGCCCAACCGCGTGGATCACGTACTTTGCCGGAAGCCTGAAACCCGGCGTGATGACGGCTTTCCCCACGTCGCAGTGCCCGATCTTCTGGCAGGCGATGGTCATATCGGCACGTCCGGCATCTTGGAAAATGTATCCGCACACGCCGCCGCCTTCCCAGAGGCCCGAGTTTGCTGCATTTACCACGGCATCGGTGTTCAACTCGGTTATGCCGGTCATTTGGATCTCGATAGAACTCATAAAACTACCTCTCTCATCTAAACACAGCTTAGTCTGTTCATCTCTTTCAGCCTGTTCATGCTGCTCTTTTTCAGCTCCGGGCTCAGACACTCATAATTGAACAGAAACAGCTTGAACAAGATCTCGTTTACGCTTTTGTCTCCGCAGTTCCTGATCGACTTCAGGTCAGCCGCGCAGGAGACCGAATTCACCAGGTCTCCGACCGTCCGGTGCCCAACGCGCCTCAGGCAGTGGAAAGAGCGCACGTTCAGATCAAGGCTCTCCAGATCGGAGTTCATGAACCTTTCGGTCTCGAACACGTAGAATCTTATCTTGTTGTTGTTCGCCTGCAATATCTCTTCGACAGTGGTCCCGGTGAGGTTACTGTTCATGTCCTTCAGTATCTCCCGGGTCCTTGCATCCATTGTTTTGTCTTTCATAGTCGACGCCTCCATCTACGTCCTTTAAGGTGGACAGGATGACATGAAATTGGATCAGCCTGAACGTCTTTTCTCTGTACAGCCTGTTCGCCATGTACCTGATGCTCTCCTGGTTCGTCGCAGATCCGACGCAGTGGATATGGTCGTTGCCCGTGGTGGTATAGATCTCCCGTATGTTCTTCTCCGATGTGAGCACCCCGATGGCGGTCTCGTAGTCCTGATGCCACGCTTCCACGTCAACAAAGAACTTTATGCCCCCGTCGGCTGCAGCCTCGCCGTCGATAACGGTGTGATAGCCCTTTATGACGCCTCTCTTCTCAAGTGCTGTCATGCGGCTCTTCACGCATACTCTGGACACTCCGACCCTCCCCCCGATCTCTGAGTAAGAAAGCCTTGCGTCATGCCTGATCACGTCAAGTATCCTGT
>JAGDDC010000321.1 GCA_017958245.1 Lachnospiraceae bacterium | reverse complement strand
CTCCAAGGATCGCACCGATCACCTTCAGCACGAGGAATCTCCTCCTCTTTTTGGGCTTTTTGCCGTCTCCGCCTCCCCCGTCTCCCTGGGAGAGTTCTTCGTTGACCTGCGCTCCGAGCGACGCCGAAAGCTCGTCCATCATCACGTCTTCCTCGTCGGTGTCGTCCTGCGGATCGTCAAGTCCGTAATCATCATAATCAAGCTCAGGGAGATCTATCTCCTCAAACTCTGAATCTTTCCTGCTCATATGAATCCTTTCGTGTTCCTTTTATTTAAGGTGCTTAAGCGTCCTTCAAAGCTTTGAGTAGCTTCTCGAGAAACTTGTACACCCTGATGGATGAAGATATTGAAAGCCTCTCACCGGCCGTGTGTATGTCCTTCATGTCGGGTCCTATCGAGATGATGTCGATGTCCGGCATCTTCTCTGCTATGAGACCGCACTCAAGTCCGGCGTGTATGGCTTCGGTCTTTGGAGCGCGTCCGTACTCTTCCTCAAACACCCTTACGAACGTGTCCCTGAGCTTCGAGTCCTTCCTGTATTCCCATGCGGGATAAGCCGCCGAGAAGGTGATCTCTCCGCCGAGGTGCTCAAAGAGGTACCTGAGTCTGTCACACATATGCTCCTTGTAGGAGGTGACTGAGCTTCTGAGTGAGTACCTGAAATGCACCTCATTTGTGTCGGCCCTGAAGACTCCGAGGTTTAAGGAGCTCTCCACCAGGCCTTCTATGTCGTGGCTCATGGTCTGTACACCGTTCGGCGCATTTACCAGGGCAAATACTATCCTCTCCGCGTCATCCTGATCTATGACATCTCCCTCAAAGGTGCCGCCGCAGGTGACCTCTATCGCAAGCCCAGGCTCTCCGGCAGCAAGCTCTGCGGTATACCGGTCTTTCAACTCCCCGATCTTCTTTATGACCTCATCTTTTGCCAAGGCGTCGAGCACGAGCGTCGCTCTCGCTTCCTGAGGGATCGCGTTGTCCTTCTCGCCGCCGCTCATCTTTGCGATACCGTATTTCTTCTCAAGGTCAAAGAGAAGCCTTGCGAGCAGCAGGACTGCGTTGGTCCTGCCCTTGTCTATCTCCTGGCCCGAATGTCCGCCCTTTAAGCCCTTCACGGCGATGTCGACGCGCTCTCCGGTCACATGACCTTTCTTCAGCGCAAATGTTCCGTCTGCCCTGATGCCTCCCGCGCAGCCCACGAGCACCGTGCCCTCCTCCTCGGAGTCGCAGTTTATCAGGTAGCCTGCCTTGAGGACGCTGCAGTCAAGGGCGTTCGCGCCCTCCATGCCCGTCTCCTCGTCCGTGGTTATGACTATCTCGAGGGCGGGGTGTTCGAGCTCCTCGTCCGCGATCAGCGCCATGCCGTAGGCGACGGCGATCCCGTCGTCCCCGCCGAGCGTCGTGCCCCTTGCGCCGAGCATATCGCCGTCCACAAAGAGGTCGAGTCCTTCATTTTCAAAGTCATGCTTTGAGCCATCGGTCACACAGACCATGTCCATATGTCCCTGGATCATGACGGGCGGTACGTTTTCAAAGCCCGGTGTCGCATCTTTGAACATGATGATGTTCAAGGCGTCGTCCTGTATGAACTTCACGCCCTTCTCTCTCGCAAAACCCGCGAGGAAGTCGCTTATCTTCCTGTTGTAATAAGAGCCTCTCGGAACGGCGGATATCTCGCTAAAGTACTTTAGCACATCCTTGTGATCCGCTTTCTTTAGATATTCTCTCGTCTTCTCGTCCATTGAGAAACCTTCTTTCGTCAGTTCTTGAAGCTGTGTATCGGAGCAGGTATCCTGCCGCCTCTCGCTATGAAATCTTCACAGGAGAAGGTGTTCACGGGCATGATCGGCGCAGTTCCCAAAAGTCCGCCGTACTCGGCCTCCTCGCCGACGTCCTTCCCGATCACGGGGATCAGCCTGACCGCGGTCGTCTTCTGGTTGACCATGCCTATCGCCATCTCGTCTGCTATGATGCCCGAGATCGTCGATGCGGGCGTCTTGCCGGGGATCGCTATCATATCGAGTCCCACAGAGCAAACACAGGTCATGGCCTCGAGCTTCTCTATGGTGAGGCATCCCGCGTTCGCAGCGTCTATCATACCGTGGTCCTCGCTGACCGGTATGAAGGCACCGCTCAGTCCGCCCACGTAAGAGCTCGCCATCACGCCGCCCTTCTTGACCTGGTCGTTCAAGAGTGCGAGCGCCGCGGTAGTACCCGGTGCTCCCGCGTACTCAAGTCCGATCTCCTGGAGTATCTCGGCCACCGAATCTCCTCTTGCGGGCGTGGGCGCGCGTGAAAGGTCCACTAT
>JAGDDC010000320.1 GCA_017958245.1 Lachnospiraceae bacterium | reverse complement strand
ACTACCTGAAGGAGGACATGGACGACAGGTCTTTCGGGCCTTTCGAGGTGCCCGAGGGGTGCTATTTTATGATGGGTGACAACCGCAACGTCTCTTATGACGCGAGGTTCTGGAAGACAAAGTTCGTAAAGAAGGAAGACATAGTCGGCAAGGCGTGGTTCAGGTATTCGCCATCGCTCGGCCTCATAGACTGAACGGACAGCAAGTATGATTTCATTTAAGAGGCTTTACAAATCCTATATCTGTGTGATCATGGTCTTTGCCACTCTGGCTTTTATGACCGCTCATCCCGTGCGCGCCGCAAAGGCCATGACAGATATACGCGTAGGCCTCGTCGAACTCTACGGTGACCGCGACAAGATCACCGTCTACAACAACTATCTGGCCTTTGGCTACAGTGTAAACAACAGCTACAAGGCGATCGCGACCTTAACCGGAGACAATGGGTTTACTTTCTCACCTGCCTCGGGTTATTTTTGCGTTTCAAATGACTCGTACAAGTCATTTGCGGAGGCAAAAAAGGCGGCCGGGAAGTTTAAAAAGAAGGGTGTAAGCGCATATCCCGCGATCCTCGGACCTGAGGAGTACAAGGTCTATGTGCAGAGCGGCAGTGAAGAAGAAGCAAAAAAAGACAGGGAAAAGTGCAAGGACGTAAAGGGCGGGCTTGCGGCACCCTCAAACAGTAACTCTGAGCGGGTGAAGGCGGTCTCGACGGACTTTGAGTTCGTGATCGACGCGTCGAAGATGAAGGCCTACCCCCAGTTTAAGGCGGTGACTTCAAAGGGAGCTTCAACATTTGTCAATCTCGGCACCAGGAAATACCGCGGCAGGATCGAGATCGGACGGTACGGGAAGAAGGGCGTGAGCGCCGTGAACGTGATCAACATAGAGGCCTATCTGTGCTCGGTCGTTCCCTGTGAGATGGTTAGCTCCTGGCACAAAGAGGCTCTCAAGGCGCAGGCAGTCGTTGCGAGGTCGTTCTGTCTGGCATCGGCAGGCTACGGGTGCGACAGCGACATAAAGACGCCCTACAAGATAGTCGACACGACGGCGAGCCAGGTGTACAAAGGTGTAAACTACGAGACGAAGAACACGACGGACGCGGTGCTCGCCACAAAGGGCGAACTTGTAAGATACAACGGCAATGTGCTTAAAACCTACTTTTTCTCGACGAGCGGAGGTGCGACTGAGGACGGGTCAAATGTCTGGGATCTCACGCTTCCCTGCTACAAGGGCGTTCCGGATATATATGAGACAAGCCCCGAGAAGGCTCCCTGGCTTGTAAAGACAACGCTCTCCGAGATCGGAAAGAAGATGAGAGATGCGGGGTACGACGTAGGGAACGTAAAGAACGTCTACAACAAGATCCGCACGAAGGCGGGAAGGAACCTGGTCTTTGCGGTAAAGGATGAGGAGAAGACGGTGAACGTAGAGCGGGGCAAGATAAGATCGGTACTCGGGCTCTACTCCACAAAGATAAAGATAGTTAAGCCCAAGGCTAAGCCTGACACGGTGTATGCAAAGAGCAGGACGAAGAACACTGAGATAGGGCTTTCAAACTCCTATATGCTCCAGGCAGGAGGCAAGGTCACAAAGGGGAGCGACACCGGGCTTGAACAGTACATAGTCATGGGCTCGGACAACATGATGAACTTTGGGGCAAAGGCGCCGAAGGAGAAGGGCGAGGTCTATATATACGGCATGGGCTACGGCCACGGCGTGGGACTCTCGCAGTCGGGTGCAAGAGGCATGGCCGAAGAGGGCTTCTCGTACAAAAAGATAGTTGAGTATTATTTTACAGGGGCAGTCTGCGGATGAAGGAAAAGGACTCAAAGATAATAAACATAACCGCTCTCAAAGCGCCGAAGGTAGGCATCATCATCTTTGCCCTGATCTTCGTGTACATGGTGGTGAACATCATACTTTACTACCGGAAGGATCATTTGTCCATATACGAAGTGCAGGCGGAAGATCTGGCGGACGACCGCGTCTACCCGGGTGTCATAACGCGCAGCGAGCAGCTGGTCGAGACTCACAGCTCAGGCTATGTGAGCGCCTATGTTTCGAGCGGAAGCAAGGTGTCCATTGGGATGCCCGTGTTCTCGCTATCGGCGACCGCGCATGTCTTTGAGGACATAGCGGACAAGTTCGACATAGAGCTCGACGAGAACTTTATCTTTGACATGAAGAACTACATATACAACAGGCGTGACAGGTTCTCGCTGGATTCTTACGATGAGGTGGAAGAGTACAGGGAGGGCATCATATCGAAGTCCCGCGAGAACGCGGAGATCGCCGTGTTCAACAAGCTGGCAGTAAAGGGGGAGACGGAAGAAGACGCTGACATATTCCAAAGCAGCGTGTCCGGTGTCATATCTTTCAAGAGCGACAGCCTGTTCGGGCTGAAGGATGAGGACGTCACGGAGGCAACATTTGACAGGAGCGGGTTCAAAGTGAACGCTCTATATACGGAGGAGCGCGTGGACAGCGGCTCTCCGGTCTACAGGGTCGTGACCGACGAGAACTGGAAGGTGACCGCGCTCGTGGACGAGGAGTTCTACATAGAAAACCTCGAGAAAAATGAGATGAAGGTCAGGCTTTCGGGCATGAGCACCGAGCTTGTTGTCCCCACGGAGCTTGTGAAGAAGGGCGAGACCTATCTGTGCGTTCTCTCTCTGAGCGATTGCATGGTCAAATATATAGACGAGAGATTCGTTGACGTCGAGTTCGAGGGGGAGGAGTCTGACGGGCTCAAGATCCCGGTTTCCGCGATTACGACAAAGGAGTTCTACGTGATCCCCGACGAGTTTATAAGCCACGAGGAGGAGACTGCGACAGATTATGTGACGGTCGAAACCAAGGAAGGACCGAGGCAGGACACGTTGACCGTCTACTACGACGACGGCGAGAACTCCTATATAGACGGGAGCTTCATCGATGCGGGAAGTTATATCATAAACCCGAAGGACAAGTCTACGCACAGGATCACGACGATCGAGAGGCTCGAGGGCGTGTTCAACGTAAACAGAGGCTATGCTGTTTTCAGGAGGATCGAGAGGATCAGGGAGAACGGGGAGTACTGCATCATCGAAAAGGGCACGACATACGGCCTGACGCAGTACGACCACATAGCGCTTGACGCGGATACTGTGACGGAGTCCGCGATCATTTACTGACAAAGGACGGTAGCGATCATGATAAAAGAAAACCTTGAAGTCGTGCATGAAAACATAAGAAAGGCCTGCGAGAAGGCCGGAAGGGACTTAAGCGAGGTCACGCTCGTTTGCGTGAGCAAGACAAAGCCTGAGTCCGACATACTCGAAGCCTACGACCTCGGAGAGCGGATATTCGGTGAGAATCACGTTCAGGAGATAGTTCAAAAGTCTGCGGATATAGACAGACCGGGACTTTGCTTTCACATGATAGGGCATCTCCAGACGAACAAAGTGCGCCAGATAGTAGACAAGTTGAGCCTGATCCACTCGGTAGACTCGCTGAAGCTTGCATAGGAGATAAGCAAGGAGGCTGTAAAAAGAGGGATCACAGTACCTGTCCTCCTTGAGATAAACATAGCGGGAGAGGAGAGCAAATACGGGATCGCACCGGAGGAGACGGGGGCTCTCGCAGAGACCATAGCATCACTTTCCGGAGTAAAGATAGAGGGCCTCATGACGGTCGCTCCGATAACAGAAAACGCAGAGGAGAACCGTGTATATTTTAGGAAAATGAAGCAATTAAGTGTTGACATAAAGGGCAAAAACATCGATAATGTCAGTATGAATGTGCTTTCGATGGGTATGACCGGAGATTACACCGTGGCGATCGAAGAGGGGGCCACACATGTACGTATAGGCACCGGGATATTCGGCAAACGTAACTATGATTTATGAGGCACAGAGGTGAGGTTATATGGCAAACATTTTTAAGAGTATTGTGAATTCACTGAAACTGCAGGACGACGATGACGACGATATCGAGCTCGACGACGAGCCCGAAGAGCGCGTCAGAGAACGTGTCGTAAGGCGGAAGAAGCAGCAGCCGCAGGCAGCCGCTCCCGTTGAGAGAGCACCCGAGAGGCGTGAGACCGCTGAGTCTGACACATCCTCTTCAAACGGGTTCTACTCAAGGAAAGCCCACACTGCCAGCAATTACAATTCATCCACATATATCGAGAACAGAGGCGGCGGCAAGGCTATCCGCATGGAGCGTCCCGAGGGCAACAAGATCATACCGATCAAAACGACCCACAGAGGACTTGAGATCTGTATCATGAAGCCCAGGACTTTCGAGGATTCGCAGGACATCTGTGATGTGCTTTTGTCTGAGAGGGCGGCGATCATCAATCTCAACGAATTTGATATCAATCTTGCCCAGCGTATCATGGATTTCGTCTCAGGAGCCGTATATTCCATGAACGGAAAGCTCTATCAGATATCAGACGTGATCTTCATCGTATCACCTGAATCTGTCGATATCTCGGGTGATTACAGTGACATCTTGGAACAGAGCGGATTTGAGGTTCCGACGTTGCTCAAGGATTTTTAAAATCAGTAAAGAAGATATCCCAGATTGTTTTACTGGGATATTTCTTTTATGACAGAACACCAGATCATTTGACCGGAAAGGTTGAGATAAGTGGAGGACAATATGCTTACACCTGTTGAGATCCAAAGCAAAAGCTTTAAATCAGGGGGACTCGGCTACGACAAGAAGGAAGTTGACGCTTTCATGAGGGAGGTGCTCGCAAGCTACGAGGATCTCTACCGTCAGAACATGGAGCAGAAGGACAAGATCGCGACGCTGAACGAGGGTATCCAGTATTACAAGACTATAGAGAAGACCCTGCAGAAGGCTCTGGTGCTCGCCGAGAAGACTGCTGAGGAGACCAAGCTCACAGCGCAGAAGGAGGCCAAGCACATAGAGAAGGAGGCCCGCACGAAGGCATCCATCATGCTCGCGGACGCGAGGAACGAGCTTGACAGCCTTCATCAGCAGACCATAAGGCTCATACAGGAGTATGAGAAGTACAAGGCTCAGTTCAAGAACCTTGCAGCTGCACAGATCGAGCTTTTAAACTCCGACGCCTTCAACATAAACATCTCGAGGCTCGATGCTTTTATCGATTT
>JAGDDC010000319.1 GCA_017958245.1 Lachnospiraceae bacterium | reverse complement strand
TGATGTACGCGGCGACGGACATCGAGGGCACTTCATGGGCCGTATACAGCGCGGTTCCTTACAGTTTCATCTCGGATTCCGTCACAAAGATGGTGCTCCTCACTTCGGTCATCGCACTCATACTGCTTCTTCTGCTGTCAGTAGTCCTGTATCTGATCATAGCGAAGAACATCAACCCCGTGGCAAAGATCACGGAGAGGATCACGGACATAAGCAACGGCGATTTCACGCGGAAGCTCACGCCTGTGGGCAACAACGAGATCACGACTCTGAGCGAGAGCCTCAACGACTACATCGACAAGATGAGAGGTACTCTCACGAATCTCGCCGATATCTCGAGGAACATGAACTCGAACGCGGGAGAGTGTTTCGAGATCTCGCAGTCACTCTCTACCTCGAACCAGTCTCAGGGCGAGTCGATCAGCAAGCTGAACCAGACTCTCAGCGCCATGAACGAGTCTATCGACCAGATCGCGAGCGCTGCCACCGACCTTGCGAAGACTTCGAGCCAGCTCACTACCAACGCGGAAGACGTCAAGAACCTCTGCAACGCGACCATGGAGTCCTCGACTACCGGCCGCGAGGAGATGGCAAATATGACCTCGAACGTCTCGGCACTCAACAACACGATGCGCGAGCTCACCGAGATCATCAAGGACGCAGCGAAGTCCGCAGAGGAGATCACGGGGATCACCAACACGATCAACGCTATCTCGCAGCAGACCAACCTTCTCTCGCTCAACGCTTCTATCGAGGCTGCAAGAGCGGGCGAGATGGGCAGAGGCTTTGCGGTAGTTGCATCTGAGGTCGGTATCCTTGCAAATCAGTCCTCTGAGGCGACAGACACCATCAGGCAGCTTGTCAACGGTATCACGAAGAACATCGAGGATATCAACAAGAAGGCAGATGCCTGCATGAAGGACATGGAGGCTTGTATCTCGGGTGTTGAGAGCGCGAACTCATCTTTCAACACTATCTGTGAGGACGTGACGAAGGCTACGGAAGGTATCGTAGAGATCGCGGACGGCATCGAGAGGATCAACGACGTCGCAGCGGACAACGCCGCTACCACAGAGGAGCAGGCCGCTACGATCAACGAGATCTTAAGTCTCAGCGAGACCATCGTGACAGAGAGCGACAGGATCCAGACGGAGACGAACAACATCTCGAACATCTCCGAGAACCTGAACAACTACTCCGACGGAATCAAGGCAGACCTCTCGCAGTATACGCTGTGAGAAAAAGACAGTTGAATAACACCCTCGCAGGTGGTAGAATCAATGCGTGACTGATATGGACCTGACGGATACGGAGCATTTGCGTATACGTGACGGGTTACTAAAAAAGATAGCGAGGTAGAGATCATGATTAAAAAGAGTATCAAGCTTGTGGCAAGTCTCCTGGTTGCAGTGCTTACCGTAACACTCACGATCGGTGCCGTTCCTGCGAAGGCGGCGACGAAGCAGGTCGAGAAGACAACGACGATACAGGCAGACATAACAGGTGACGGAAAGAACGATTCCATAAAGTTTGAGTTTGGCGGCCTTCAGGATGGTTTCGCTACAAACCTCACCGTTTATGTAAACGACAAGAAGGCACTGTCGTTCAACGACTTGTATTTCTTCGCTGTGGGGTATGACATCCTCTCGTTTGACGACGGGAAACCGTTTCTCTTCCTTCATCTCTCTGAAGAGAACGACGACGGCCCCAACGGACTGTATGCGTACAAGTCCGGCAAGCTCAAAAAGGTGCTGGATTTCAACAAGAGCGTAAGCATGTGTATGTATGTCAATTCACTCAACGTGAAGGGCAACAAGCTCACCGTGGGCATGGGCAGCTCAGGGATCCCCGGACTCGGCGTATCGAGCTTCAAAGCTATATACAAGTACAGCAACGGCAAGATCAAACTTGCGAGCAAGACCCACAAGTTCACCGGTTATGCAGGAAAGAAACCCGGTCAGATCAAAGTGGCTTATTCGTTTGACATCTATTCGGACAAGACTTGCAAGAAGCGCATTGCGACCGTGCCCGTGGGCGCAAAGGTGAAGGTTACGAAGATCTACGTGTACGGCACGAAGGCATCGGTCTATGTTGAGAGCAAGGACTACAAGGGCTGGTACCGCTGCTACAGCTACGACAAAGAGCCTAATTTAAACGTAGAAGGCTTCTGCGGAACATATTTTGAAAACACCTGGATGGCAGGCTGATCTCTTCAAAAGGGACAACGGATCATCACTAAAACAAAGAGTAGGAGCTAACAACTCCTGCTCTTTTTGTTTATGTCGTTTTCGTGATAGAATAAGAGCGAAAGGACCTCGCGCCTTGTGCGGCGGGGGAAGGGTGCATATTATGAAAGTAGGATTGTCGGCCTGCTCGGACGGGCAGCTTAAAGAGTGGGAGTACCAGAACAAGGAACTTGTGGAGGTCTTTGCGCAAATGGGGATCGAGGCCGTGACCGCACAGCATTTGTACGCGCAGAAGGAGGTCTTTGCAGGCACGGACAGGGAGCGCGCTGAGGAGCTCATGCGCTTCTACCGGGACGATTCAGTTGGAGCGATCTACGACATCACGTGCGGTGATCTTGCAAATGGCGTGCTTGGGTACCTTGACTGGGACGTGATCGCGCACTCCGACAAGCTTTTCTGGGGATACAGTGACCTTTCCGCCCTGATAAACGCCATATACACAAAGACCGGGAAGTCATCCGTCCTGTTCAACATAAAGAACCTTGTTTACGACAGGGGAGAGCTCCAGCGGAAGCGGTTTGCGGACTATGTGTCGGGCAAAGCCACTGACCTGTTTGACATAAAGTATGAGTTCCTCCGAGGCAGGAGCATGGAAGGCGTCGTCGTGGGCGGAAACATCAGATGCCTCTTGAAGCTTGCCGGCACGGAGTTCTGGCCCGACGTGGAGGGTAAGATCCTCCTGCTTGAGTCGTACAGCGGCGGAGCGGGCAAGATAGCGACTGCCATGAACCAGCTCGACCTGATGGGTGTCTTCGACAAGGTTGCGGGCGTCCTGCTCGGCACATTCACCGAGTACGAAAAGAAAGACCGCGATCTGAGCGTGTTCGAACTGCTGGAGACGCATATCGCATCTGACCTCCCCGTAGCTCATACGCCTGACATCGGACACGGCACGGATTCAAAGGCGATCGTGATCGGCGGAAAAAGGAAGTTTGAGGCTTGACTCAGCCCATAAACCTTGAACAGCACTACATTTTTTGCTATAATTATCCCATGTTTTTCTTGTTACATGTTGTGTGAGAGGCAGTTGTTTTTTTGGAGGTGTGGAATGAAAAGACGAATACTATGTATGATCGCAGTGCTTGCCCTTGCGCTCACATTTGTGGCCCCCGCAGGAACCACGCGGGTAAAGGCGGCGGAAAACATTATGGAGAAGTATTTCCCGAAGGGGATCGAAAAGATCAAGCCGTATAAGCCGATCATCAATGTTGATGAGAGCGATACACGTTGGATCTGGTCTATCGTAAAACAGAACGATGATATACTTAAGCTGGTCAGGGACTATGAAGCCAGCACGGATTACGTAGAGTTTAAGAATGACTGGTATGAAAGTGAATTTACTGAATTTGAAGTAAAATACGGAATTAACGCATTTGAGACAACAGTTCAGTTTGATATCTCGGTAGACGGCGGGGACTGGCAGTACAACAAGAGCTGGGACAAAAAGGAACAGGACATGTATTCCGACGGTTTTACTTTTTATACCGGTTTTGGCGGAGGATACGATGACAATACGAATGAAATT
>JAGDDC010000318.1 GCA_017958245.1 Lachnospiraceae bacterium | reverse complement strand
TTTAAGAGTATGACCCTTGACTTGCCCTTCGCGAGCTCATCTATGTCGGGGTTCTTGCTCGAGAAAGGTATCCTCGCGTCGACCAGCTCGACTACAGCATCTATTAACTTCAGATCCTCCTGCATCTGCCGTTTTGCTTTCGACATATGCCCGGGATACCATTGGTAGACCATGCTTCAATCCTTGTCCTTTCCCGTATCGTCTCCTGCGGCTTCCCCGTCGCCCTCTTCATTCTCCTCAGGCTCATTTTCCTTGAGATTGAACTTGCTCACGAAGCCGAAATTGTTCGTCCTGATCCAGGCCCTCCCGACTATGCTGTCGATCGTCACGTTCCCGAAGTTCGCGAACCTGCTGTCCTCGCTTGAGTTGCGGTTATCTCCGAGCACGAAGTACTCGTCGTCGTCGAGCTTCATCTTCCCTGACGCGAGTCCAGCTATCAGTATGGGGTCTGTGACTTCAGGCTCCTCAAGCTTCTCGCCGTTTATATAGACGTATCCGCCCATGATCTGTACCGTCTCGCCGGGCAGGCCTATGACTCTCTTTATGCTGTAGAAATCGTGATCCGAAGCCCCGCCCCTGTAGACTATCACGTCAAAGCGGTCCGGGCCGCTGCGAAGATACGAGAGCTTGTTGATCACTATCGTATCGTTGTGGGACAGCGTCGGCTCCATCGAATCTCCGACCATGTTGGTGCGCTCGACCGAGAACTTGACCGTGAAGAAGGCCGCAGCTATGACTGCCGCCACCGAGAGCACCCAAATGATTATCTTCAGGAAAAGTCTGGCTCTCTTTTTCTGCCTCTCCTGTCTGTCAAAATCATATTCCATCTCAAAAAAACCTCTATACACAAGCCTCTCTTATAAAGTGCCGCCATAAAGAGAGGAAACAAACTGCCTTTTTTGCACACACCCATGATTATAACACATTCATCTGATGACAGTCAAAACAGATATAGGCATGAAAAAACCGCAGCCAAAAGATGACTGCGGATCTTTTCCTTTTTCATCAAACAGATGTGTGACTTATCTAACGCGCTCTTTAACCTTGGCTGACTTGCCGACTCTCTGACGAAGGTATGTGAGCTTCGCTCTTCTGACCTTACCAAGTCTTACTACCTCGATCTTTGATACGATCGGGCTGTGAAGCGGCCATGTCTTCTCGACGCCGATACCGCCTGAAGTCTTTCTTACTGTGAAAGTCTCTCTTGCGCCACCGTTCTGTCTCTTGATGACTACGCCCTCGAAAACCTGATTTCTCTCACGGTTTCCCTCCTTAACCTTGGCATATACCTTGATGGTATCACCAACGTTAAAGTCTGTCACCTCAGCCTTGAGCTGAGCATCTTCGATGTTTTTGATGATATCGTTCATTTTGTCCTCCTGTTTGAGACATTCTTACTACGTCGCATGTGACCCTGTGTCACAAGACCGGACTTCCCGGTCAAACCCAAAGCTTCGTACAGCGGAATGTCCGCTCACGAAGAAGTATTTTAACATATACTCAACCCAAATGCAAGGCCTAATTTATTTCAAATATTTGAGCATTTAGCTTTGAAAAGTATCTTTTTGGTATCTTTGTTACGTATAATATATATTTGGCATGGAATGTTTTTCAATAATAATGTATAATGTACATGGTTATCATTTTTGTTCACGCAAAAGGAAGGTAAACGCTAAATGCAGTCAAAAAGGATATTCATCATAGATGACGTTCTTCTGAACCTACAATATACGCAGCACATACTCAGCAAGGACTATATCGTCGACACCGCTTCCTCTTCTTCCGAGGCGATCGAGTACTTCAAGACGAACAAGCCCGATCTGATACTGCTCGATATCGTCATGCCCGACATGGACGGCTTTGAGCTCTTCGAGCACATCAAGTCTGTGTACGGCGAAGACGGTGCCCCCGTCATGTTCATCACGGGCGAGCAGAATTCCGGAAACGAAGTGCGTGCATTTGACATGGGAGCGCTTGATTTCATACGCAAGCCCTTTGCACCCCAGGTCCTTCTTCAGCGCGTCAAGACACAGATCGAGCTTCTTGACTACAGGCACAGGCTTGAATCCATAGTTGTGGAGAAGACTTCCGCCCTCGAGAACTTCCAGGATGTCATCTCGACCTGCATCGCGGAGCTCATAGAGTCCCGAGACGGTACCACGGGCTTCCACATCAGGAACACCACAAAGTATTTCAAGATCTTTGTAAATGAGCTGAACTCACGCGGACTCTACAAGAAGGAGTTCACCCCGAAGTATATAGCCGACCTCTTCAGAGGCGCTTCTCTCCACGACATCGGCAAGGTAGGCATATCCGACAGCATCTTAAAGAAGCCCAGCGCCCTGTCAAAGGACGAGTACAACACCATGAAGGCGCACGCGAGGATCGGCGGCGAGGCCTTCAACAACATGCTCGACAACATCATGAAGGCTCAACCCGAGCTTTTTGAGGAAGGTCACGAGATCGACCGCGACTCCTCCTTGGGCTTTATATATGCCGCAAGGGACATGGCACTCTACCACCACGAGAAATGGGACGGCTCAGGTTATCCCACCGGGCTCTCCGGCGAGGACATACCGCTTTCCGCGAGGATGCTCGCGATCGTTGACGTCTACGACGCTCTCACCGCAAAGAGGCCCTACAAGGAGACCTTCTCCCACGAGAAGTCCATGAACATCATAAAAGAGGGACGCGGCGTCTTCTTCGACCCGACTCTCACCGACGTTTTTGTTGAGATCAGCGACAAGATCGAAAAATGTCTCATCGAAAACAGCATAGAGATGATCTCACAGTCAAAGGATCTGTGATCTCCTCCTTTAAAGTATTCCCTCGGATCTGAGGAACTTTTTATCATGCTTATCAAGCTCGACCTTTTCAAAAAGGTCGGGCCTTTTTTTGTAGGTGCGCAGCAGGGACTGGTCTCTCCTCCAGCGCTCTATGTTCGCGTGGTGACCTGACAGCAGGACCTCAGGGACCTTCCTGCCCATGAAATCCTCAGGCCTTGTGTACTGGGGGTATTCGAGCAGGGTGCCGCAGAAGCTGTCGGATCCCGCGGACTCTGAGTTGTTCAGGACTCCCGGTATCAGACTCGATATCGCGTCCATCACGACAACCGCGGGCAGCTCACCGCCCGTCAGCACATAGTCTCCTATCG
>JAGDDC010000025.1 GCA_017958245.1 Lachnospiraceae bacterium | reverse complement strand
CATCGTAAGAGTAAGACCCCTTGAAGACGACGAGGTTGATAGGGCAGAGGTGGAAGTGCGGTAACGCATGGAGCTGACTGCTACTAATAGGTCGAGGGCTTGATCTGAGGAAGGTTGATTTTAACCTGACCAGAGGTTGTTACTTGTCGTAGCGCGAAGCGCTAGGGCCCTGTCTGGGAGCGATCCTCTTATTCAATATGTCTTTGTTGATATGTAGTCTGTTGTTTGCAGATGATGTTGATCTGTGACGGCAGACATAAACATATTCCTCGATAGCTCAATGGTAGAGCACTCGGCTGTTAACCGAGGGGTTGTTGGTTCGAGCCCAACTCGGGGAGTTTTTTTATAGTCAAAGTGCGTCGCACTTCGTTGGTCAAAGTGCTTCGCACTTCGACAAGATGTGGCGACATAGCCAAGCGGTAAGGCGTGGGTCTGCAACACCCTGATGCGCCGGTTCAAATCCGGCTGTCGCCTCTTAAAAAGCCTGTATAACTGCAACTTAGCAGTTACACAGGCTTTTTTCTATCCGAATCTTATGCGGTCCAAGTCTTCTTAATCAAATCTTAACACCGAACAGGATTACCTTAACACCATCTTTTTAGACACAGGAGTACAATGAGAGCACTTATGTCCAGAGGTGTTTTGTATGTTCATGCGGTTTTTCAGACAGAGACTGAGCTCTTTTCAGATAATCATCTTCGGCTTTCTCGGCGTGATACTTGTCGGGACTGTCCTTCTTTTACTTCCCATATCTACAAAAGGCAGCAATGCCTCATTTGACCAGGCACTCTTTACTTCGACATCCGCGGTTTGCGTCACGGGTCTCGTGGTCAAAGACACTGCCATGTACTGGTCCGCCTTCGGGCAGGCTGTCATCCTGGTGCTCATACAGATCGGTGGACTCGGTATCATAACCGTTGCGGCTTTTATAGCCATGATCTCCGGAAGGAAGATCTCGCTCCTGCAGCGATCCCTGCTGCAGGACAGCCTCTCGACCCACCAGCTTGGCGGCACGGTCAAGATGACAGGTTTCATCTTCAAGGTTGCATTGACTGCGGAGGCCGTTGGCGCAGCCGTCATGATGCCTACTTTTTGCGGGAGGTTCGGGATGCACGGTGTCTGGATGTCCGTGTTTCACTCGGTTTCGGCCTTTTGCAACGCGGGATTTGACATCATGGGTGATCAGACGGGAGAATTCTCCTCGCTGTCGGGATTTACGGCCTCGCCCGGCATCGTCATACCGATATGCCTGCTGATCATCACCGGCGGCATAGGCTTTCTGACGTGGGACGATTTGGCCGCGCACAGACATCATTTTCGGAGTTACCGCATGCAGACGAAGGTCGTGCTGGTGACGACGCTTATCCTGATAGTTGTTCCGACGGCCATATTCGTGGTGTCCGAGTTCTCGGGGAAACCCGTGAGCGAGCGGATATACCTCTCGATATTTCAAGCCGTGACGCCGAGGACAGCGGGCTTCAACACGGCAGACATCGCTTCCATGTCGGGGGTCGGTACACTTGTGATGATAGTGCTGATGCTGATCGGAGGGTCACCGGGGTCGACCGCGGGCGGCATGAAGACAAGCACCATAGCGGTTCTCTACGCAAATGTTGCTGCTGTCTTTGAGCGAAGGAAGAGCGCGCAGCTCTTTGGGAGAAGGATCGAGGACGGAACGATCAGGAACGCGGCAACGCTCTTTATGATGTATCTGAGCCTGCCGATGATCGGAGCCCTCATCATAAGCCTGATCGAGAAGCTCCCCATAAAGACGTGTTTCTTTGAGACCGTGTCTGCCATCGGAACCGTGGGGTTGTCGCTCGGGATCACGCCCTCGCTTTCGTTTCCTTCGCATTTGGTGCTGATACTGCTCATGTTCCTCGGACGCGTGGGCGGACTGACGCTCGTGTACGCCGCTGTGAACAGTTATCATATGGAGCCTTCGCAGAGGCCTGTTGAAAAGATAATAGTCGGATAGAGACGTTCGCAGACCGGGTCCGAACGCCCGACAAAGGAGATGCTATGAAATCCATATTGCTTATAGGAGTTAATCATTTTGGAAGCATGATAGCGAAGCAGCTGCATGACCTGGGGCATCAGGTCCTCGCTGTGGACCGCGACGAGACCAGGATCAACGCCGTGCTCCCGATAGTCACCGATGCACAGATAGGCGACAGCACAAATGAGGTGTTTTTGAAGTCGCTCGGCATCAACAATTTTGATGTATGCATAGTGACGATAGGGAGTGATTTCCAGAGCTCGCTCGAGACCACGTCGCTGCTCAAGGAGCTCGGAGGGAAATTCGTCGTATCACGCGCGGACAGAGTGATACAAGAGAAGTTTCTGCTCAGGAACGGCGCGGATGAGGTGATCAACCCGGAGAAGCAGATCGCAAAGTGGGCTGCCATCCGCTACACATCAAACCACATCCTTGATTATATCAGCCTTGACGAGGATCACGCCATATATGAGGTTTCCGTGCCGAAGGACTGGATCGGCAAGTCCGTCGGCAGGATCGATATAAGAAAACACTATGGGATCAGCATCATGGCGGTGAAGAAGGACGGGAAGATGCAGCTCTCCGTCACCTCCGAGACGATACTGGACGAGAACATGACCATGCTCGTGCTCGGGGACCACAAGGCTATGCAGAAGTGCTTCAAGATCTGATCGTTTCACGGGGGAGGATGGTTTAAGTGCAAGATTTGATCCTGTCGTTGGCGATGATCGCGTTTTTCGCGTTCGGTTATCTGGCGATAGTTCATTTTGGAAAAAAATATGATGAGAACCCTATCCTTCCCGAGGAAGAGCGCCCGGAGGAGCAGCCCGAAAGTGAAGGGGAGGATGGTGGAAAAAGACCTCCGCATATAGTATAATTACTGGCAAAATATGGTCCGTATATCCTGCCGAATGTCTTTTGCTAAGGGGTGAAAAGCGTGGAAAAATCTTTGGAAAACGGCGAACGCATACTCATCAGACCGACTTTGAGGGACTCCCTCATCACCTTGCTGCTGCTCGCTTCCTCGACGGGGGTGGGTCTTCTCTTCACGCTCTTTGACTTCTCGGAGTCAAACATCATCACGGTCTTCATCCTGGGAGTTCTGATCATCGCGGTGCTCACCGTGAGTCCGATCTACGGGATAGTGAGCTCTCTTGCGAGCGTTCTGCTGTTCAACTGGTTCTTCATCGAGCCGAAGCTCAGCTTCCACACCTACAAGCCCGAGTATGCGGTGACTTTCGTGATCATGCTCATATCCTCGCTGATCACGGGCACTCTTGCGAACAGACTGAAGATCAACGCGAGACAATCCTCGCGTGAGGCATTTCGCGCGAAGGTCCTCTTCGACACCAACCAGCTGCTTCAGAAGGCGGAGAACGCGGACGACGTCCTCTCGATCACCGAGGGACAGGTAAAGAAGCTTTTAGAGCGCGTCGTGGCGGTCTTCTATATGTCAAAGGACGGGGACGGGCTTGAATCATTTGCGGGGGGAGAAAAAGACGGGGAGATGCTCCCCCAGGGACGTCCCAAGGGTATCGGCCAGGATGCGAACGGGGATGAGATCGCAAAGTGGGTGTTCTCGAACAAATCGCCTGCGGGCGCGTACACCGAGCGGTTTGCGGACGCCTCCTCGCTGTACTATCCCATCAGCATCAACGAGTACTGCTACGGCGTGATCGCGATCAGCTTAAACGGCGAGAAGCTGGAAGCCTTTGAATACAGCGTGTTCACATCGATCATAGGCGAGTGCGCCCTGGCGCTCGAGGGCCTCAGGAACGCTGCGGAGAAAGAGCAGGCGGCGATCGCCGTCAGAAACGAACAGCTCAGGTCAAACCTGCTGCGTTCGATCTCCCACGACATACGTACTCCGCTCACCTCGATACTCGGGAACGCGAGCAACCTCGCTTCCCACTACGAGCAGATGGACGGGGAGACGCTCAGGCAGATATTCACCGACATATACGACGACTCGGAGTGGCTGATCGACCTGGTCGAGAACCTCCTGTCGATCTCAAGGATCGAGAACGGGCAAATGGAGCTTCATCCCTCCGTGGAGATCGTAAATGACGTGATCGAGGAGGCTCTGCGCCACATCGACAAGAACGCTTCGCAGCACAACATCAGCGTGAAGCCCTGCGACGACGTGCTGATAGCGAGGATCGACGCGCGTCTTGTCATACAGGTGCTGATCAATCTGGTCAACAACGCGGTCAAGAACACTCAGAAGGGTTCCGATATCACGATAAGCTGCGAGCGCGCAGACAATTGCATCTACGTCCACGTGACTGACAACGGACCGGGTATACCCGACGCCATGAAGCCGCATATCTTCGAGATGTTCTATACAGGGAGAAATGATGTGCCGGACGGCAGACGCGGTATCGGGCTCGGGCTCACCCTGTGCAAGTCCATAGTGGAGGCTCACGGCGGTTCCATAACACTCACGGACAACAAACCTGCCGGCTGCAGGTTCACTTTCTCACTGCCGGAGGAGGAGGTCACGATCAATGAATAAACCGATCATCCTCGTCGTCGAGGACGACGCACCCGTGCGCAATCTCATGAGTACGACACTGAAGACGCACGATTACAAATACCTGACAGCACCGACGGGTAACGAGGCCATCATGCTTGCCTCGTCGCACAACCCGGACGTGGTCTTCCTCGATCTCGGACTTCCCGACATGGACGGAGTCGAGGTGATAAGGAGGATCAGGACCTGGTCAAACATGCCTATCATAGTGATCAGTGCGAGGAGCGAGGACGAGGACAAGATCAAGGCGCTCGATGCGGGAGCCGACGACTACCTCACCAAGCCCTTCTCCGTGGAAGAACTGCTTGCGAGGCTGCGCGTGACGATCAGGCGTCTCCTCATGATGAGGACCGACGAAGGCGAAGACAAGAGGATATACATAAACGGGAATCTGAAGATCGATTTCCCCGCGGGCTGCGCTTTTCTAAACGGCGCGGAGCTCAAGCTCACGCCCATAGAGTTCAAGCTGCTCTGCCTTCTTGCAAAGAACACGGGCAAGGTACTGACGCACACCTACATCACCCAGAACATCTGGGGGAGGAGCTGGGACAACGACATAGCCTCACTCCGCGTCTTCATGGTGACGCTCCGCAAGAAACTGGAATCGGCTCCCGGTTCACAGGAGCTGATCCAAACGCATGTAGGCATTGGCTACAGGATGCTCAAGAGCGAGTGAGCAGGTTGAAATATGAGCGAAAAATCAATATAATGGTAATGTCAACCGGAGGGGCGACTCTCCGGTTGTTGTTTACTCGGGAAACGAGAGGGGTTAACACTGTCGCAGTCCCCTGTGACACGCGGAGTGCGATATCGGGCTCACCGGACAGGGCCTGCAGGAGGGATTTATATGCAAAAACACAGAAAACTCATAGCAATCATGCTGACACTTGGGTTGGTCATGGGCCTTGTCACGGGCATCCGTGCGGGCGGCGCGAAAGCTGCGACAGCAGAAAACACCGTTAAAGCATCGAAAGCGCTGACCGAGGAGGAGGAGCTTTTGAAAGCCGAATATCCCTCATTTGCGGATCTGGCTGACGAGGGGATGGTAGGCGCCAAAGTCGAATACAGGGATATCATAAAACTCGGCAAGTGGGAACTGCCCGTCCACTTCTACGGAAGCGGGGAGAAGCAGGACATCGAGTGGGAGGTCCTGAAGTATTCCGCCGACAAAAAGAGCGCTCTGGTGATCAGCAGGTACATCGTCGGCCACAGGGCGTATGAGGACAACTCAAAAGAAGCTACTTGGGAGAGCTGTTCTCTCCGCAAATGGCTGAACGAGACGTTCTTTAAAAAAGCATTTACCAAGGCTGAGAGGGCGCTGATCAAGACGACTGCGGTAGCGAACCCCGCAAACACCAGGTATAAGACGAAGGGCGGAAACAAGACAAAGGACAAGCTCTTCATCATGTCCGAGAAAGAGTACAAAAAATACTACGGTCAGACGGGCAAGAACGACTCGTCGTATGATGCGCTGGGCTTCTATACGACAAGCGGAAAGACGGATGACCTCTGGCTGCGCACGCCCGGTGAGAACCGCGGCAAAGCCGTGACCCTTGACTCGGCGGGAGTGTACAGAGACGGCGACGCGATATATATGTCCCGCAGCGTGCGTCCCATGTTCTGGATCAAGCTTACCGACAACATAATAAGTAAGAACAACCTGTCAATCGGAGGGAAGTCAAAGGGAAGTGAAGCCACGGTCTATGTGACTCTCGGCACTTACGACGCACAGGACGAAGAAGGCAAGAAGGGTGGAGCTGCGCCCATCGAGTGGCAGATCATCGGAACGGACGAGAACAAGGGTACAGCTCTCCTTGCGAGCAGGTATATCCTCAGCAAGAGCAAGTTCAACAAGGGCAAGGGCGCCACGAACTGGAAGAACAGTTCTATCCGCAAATGGCTCAACGGGACTTTCTTTAACAACAGTTTCAGCTCGAAGGAAAAGGCTCTGATCAAACAGGTCGTGGTAAAGAACGCGAAGGCAGACACCAGGGACAGCGTCTACCTCCTCTCCAAAGACGAGACGGAGGAATTCTTAAAGACGGATCAGGAACGGATCGGCGCCTACAGGGACGGCGAGTGCGGCGAGTACTGGCTCCGCGACAACGAGTATGATGAGTCTCTGAAGGTCGTATGTGCGGACGGCTATGTATATAGAAGAGAGGCAAACAAAAAGAACGGCGTAAGACCTGTGATCACGATCTACACGGATCTCGCAAAGGCCAAGCTCACAGAACCCGCAGTGCCCAAGGCATCGGTGAAGGTGACGAAGGACAGGACCGGCGTCGAGATAGCGGTGGAGAAGACAGAGGATGCAGATGGCTACTATATCTACTTCAAGAGCGCAACGGACTCTGAACCCGTGCTTGCGGGGCAGATCGACGAGGACGGCACCATGGAGCGCTGCTGTACGCTGAGGAACATTGCTCCCGGAAAGTATTCCGTGAGCCTCAGGGCGTTCAGAAAGACCGGCGAGACACAGCTTACGAGCGGCTACAGTAAAGCGACGGAGATCAACGTAAGCGGCTTTGACGAAGCAGACTATGTGGCAAAGAACTATCCGGAGCTCAAGGCGCTCGCGGACGAGGGGATCCTCGGTTTCAACGCGGTCCATGCGAGGAGCACCGTCAAGTTCGGAAGCTGGAATATGGCAGTTGCAAGCGGCGAGAACAAAGAAGGCGACACTATATACACCGCCTCAAAGGACAAGAAGGAAATCGAGTGGGAGGTACTCGAGTACTCGAGAGACAGAAAGAGTGCTCTCCTCGTGAGCAAGTACCTGATAGACTGCAGACAGTTCAACGGCAAGGACACGACGGTCACCTGGTCGGATTCCGACATAAGAAAGTGGCTCAACGATGAGTTCTTAAACGGCGCATTTAACACGAGGGAACGTGACCTCATTCAGACTACGAAGGTGCAGACAAGGGACAGCAAGGACGGCGTAAAGGGCGGTCCTGACACCGAAGACAAGGTTTTCCTGCTCTCTGCGGAAGAGGCAGACAGGTTCTATCCCGCGAACATGAGCGGGAAGCGCCCCGAGATCTTGGCAAGCTTCACAGACGGGTCGGTCGAGGGCTGGTGGCTCAGGTCTCCGGGAAGAGCGCCCACCGATTTCTCGGACTATGACGAAGAGGATTACGAAGACCTTGAGGACGAAGATTACGGCAAATGCTTCGCAGCCTGTGCGGACACCTACTGCAATCTCGAAACGGATGGTTTGCCTGTAAATTACGCCCGCGGGATCCGCCCCGCGATCCGGATAGACCTCACTTCCGAGCTTATCGAGGCAAATGATCTGTCTACGGACGACCCGAGGAAAGACGTCGGGGAGCTCTATGTGACGATGGGTATGTATGGCGGCAGCGGGATCGAGTGGAAGATACTCGATTACGACAGGAGGTCGGGCGAAGCACTCCTCGTGAGCCGTTATCTGGTTGACAAATATGAGTACAACAAGGACGGATCCGCAGTAACCTGGGAAGACTGCGGTCTCAGGGAGTGGCTCAACGGGGAGTTCCTGAATGCGGCATTTGCCGATGCAGAGCAGGCAAAGCTCCTCACCTCTGCGGTGAGCCTCGATCAGAAGGGCACCAAAGAGACGAAAGACAAGCTGTACATCCTCTCGGCCGAGGAGATGAAAACCTTCTTCCCGGCTAGATCCAAGAGAGAGATCGGAAGGATATGCACGGATGAGGACGGCGATATATCTGAGTGGTGGCTCAGAACGCTCGGGCCGGCAACTGCTTACGGGTCCTGTATAAACTATGAGGGTTCGATCTGGTCCAACAACGGGAACGGTTTCCGGTACGGTGTCCGTCCCGTGTTCCGCCTGGATATCTCGGGGAAATGAGAAGGTTAGACTTTCGGAGGTAGTGTTATGAAAATTGCGGTAGCAGGAACGGGCTATGTGGGGCTTTCGCTTGCAGTGCTGCTCGCACAGCACAACAAGGTGACAGCGGTCGATATCGTGCCCGAGAAGGTGGAGCTTGTAAACGCAAGGAAGTCGCCCATCAAGGACGAGTACATAGAAAAGTATCTCGCTGAGAAAGAGCTCGACCTTACGGCGACCACGGACGGGAGGAAGGCCTACACGGAGGCGGACCTGGTGATCGTTGCAACACCCACCAACTATGACAGCAACACGGATTTCTT
>JAGDDC010000317.1 GCA_017958245.1 Lachnospiraceae bacterium | reverse complement strand
GGACCTTGCTCACTACCTTCAAAGCCTCATCACCGGTCGAATGACCGTATCTGTCGTTGACCGACTTGAACTTGTCTAAATCCATCACCAGCAGACCCATCGGTGTCTTAAGATCCTTGAGCTTGTAGGTGATCTTCTCAAAAGCGTTCCTGTTGAGGAGCTGGGTGAGCTCATCATGCTCCGCCTTGTAGCTCAAAAGATCCCTTCTCATATTGTTCTGCTCTAAGATGATGTTGTATGTGTGAGCCATGGTCTGGATCTCGAGCGCTCCCTCAAGGTCCAGATTGTCTCCGGTCTTGATCTTCTCGTCTATGTTCTTTATAGGGCGGATGATGAGCGAGTTCATGTTCGCCACGCCTATGATGATCACGATCAGCACGAGCAGCGTCAGGATGATCTGAACCGTGAGTGTTCTCTGGAGCATGGAAGACGTCATCTCAAGTTCTGTGCCCGTGTCGTTTTCAACGCCGTCCAAAGCTTCCTCGAGACCTTCCATGATCTCATCCTTGATCATCATGTACTCATCGCCGAACACGAGCTCGTAGGACTGCTTAAAAAGCTCGGTCTCAGACTCCGCAAACTCCTCCTCGGTGATCTGGTAAGCCAGGACTTCGGGGTCGAGCGTTCTCTCTGGGATCCCGTTCAGATAAGCTGTCAAATGCATAGCGTGACACTCGATAGCCTTCAGCTTGTTTGACTTGTTGAGTGCCGCGACAAGCTTGTTTACGGTATCACGCGATATATCGGGGTTATCGGAGAGTCCCTCCACAGCCTTGTCACGCCTTCTGGTGACGTTGACCTCGGTAAAATAGTTGTCCATGTAGGACTTGTCACCTGTTATGACAAACTGCCTGACTTCCTCGGTCAGACAATCGGAACCTGCCCGCAGGAGATCGATGTTGTTTCTCGCCTCGTTGTAGCCGTTTGAAGCGACCAGCATGTTGTGGTACTTGTCGGATACGTTGATCATACTGATGATGGTGAGCAGTGTGAAAAGCATGATCGAGAACAGGAAGACGTATGCAAAATTGCTGATGGCGATACCCTTGATCGTCTTTGAGTCGTCTTCCTTCTCGCTGAGCCTCTCGTCGAGTCCGCGCTTGAGAGTCTCGATCGAGATTCCTCTCACATCGCCGACGGGCATCACTCGCTGTTTCTTTTCTTCGATATCCGGATCCTGCCTGGAAGCTGCAATTGTATTATCTCTGTTGTCTTCTGTCATTTTAAACTTGTTCTCCCTAAGATCACTTCTGTGCTCTTATGTTCATTTGCCTCTAAACCCCTAAATTATACCGCTTTTTTCGCCGTTTCGCAAGTGGTGCTCATTGACTATTTGGTTTTCGTGCTGATATAATCAGAGCAGCGGGACGTGAAAAAGCATTCGCAGAAAGGACAGCCATGAAGATTTCCGAGATATACAAGAAAAAGAGTCAGGTGCTTTCGTTTGAGATCTTTCCTCCCAAGAAGGACAACGAACTGGGGAACATCGAGCCTACGATCGAGATACTCTCCGACCTGAAGCCCGATTACATAAGCGTCACCTTCGGCGCGGGCGGAAGCTCAAACAACAACAAGACCATAGAGATAGCAAAGATGATCAAGGAAAAGTACGGGATAGAGCCCGTCGTGCACCTCACCTGTCTCTGCTACGACAGGCAGGAGATCGACAGCTTTGCGGCGAGGATCGCGGACGCGGGCATTGAGAACGTCCTTGCCCTGCGCGGTGACATCAACCCCGATGTACCGAGGAAAGACGTGTTCCCTCATGCGAGCGACCTCATCGCCTACCTGAAGGAGAAGACCGACTTCGGTATAGCCGCCGCCTGCTACCCCGAGGATCACCCGGATTCGCCCGACCACCTCTCTGAGATGCTCAATCTTAAAAAGAAGGTCGACGCGGGCGCGGACCTTCTTCTCACACAGCTTTTCTTTAACAACAATCACTTTTATCGCTTCGTCGAGGACTGCAGGATAGCCGGCATCAACGTGCCCGTCACCCCCGGCATCATGCCCGTGATCAACGAGAAGCAGATTCGCCGCATGGTAGAGACATGCGGTGCGAAGCTCGACCCTCGTTTTGAGAGCATCCTGAGAGCCTTCGGAGACAAGCCCGAGGCCCTGTACGAAGCGGGAATGATCCACGCCCTCTCGCAGGTGGTCGATCTGATCGCAAACCGTTCGGACGGGATACATCTCTACTCCATGAACCGTCCCTCCGTCGCGAAGAGGATCTGCGAGGGCATACGAAGCCTTATATAAACATCCTCGTCTGTTCCTTGTACTCTTCAAAGCCGGGCTTCTCCGACTGGCGGCCCTCGGCGAGAGGAACGCTTATGAACAGGAACATGAGGGTATTGAGAAGCGCTCCCCACAGCAGGAGGAAATGCGCTCCCATTGAAAGCACACTGTAGAGACCTATCCCCCACCACATGAGTATCTCACCGAGGTAGTTGGGGTGTCTCGCATATTTCCAAAGGCCCGTGCGTATGAGTCCGCCGCGGCCTTTTTTTCTGAACACGTGCATCTGGTAGTCGGCGGTTCCCTGAAGCAGCACCGCTCCGAAGGATATCATTATGCACAGGATGCTGTCGATCCCCACATGAGCGCCCTCTTCAAAGAGATAGAGTGCGGGCAGGGTGCAGGCATAGACCACAAGTGTCGGGAAGAGATGTATCCCAAGAAGATTCACAGAGGGATATAGCCTTCCCGTCTTTTCTTTGAGCATCGTATAACGCCAGTCCTGCGAGTTCAGGTTCTTGAAGGTGTATGCCCAGTTGGCTGTGAGCCTGATCCCCCAGAAGGTGACTGCGATCATCGCCAGAAGACCTGCGGCGTTGAAACCCTTTGCAGCTGCTGCCGCCCAGAGGATCACGACCGGTTGTACGCTCCAGTAGGGATCATATACGGACGCATTTGAAAAGATCAAGCTGAACACGAAGACAAAGCCCGTCGCCGCAAAATCCGCTATGAGGAGAGCTAACTGAAACGAAAGATCGAGTGCATTGTATATGGCTATCCCAAATGCCGCCGCGCCTGCATACACGAGCGCGATCATCAGAAAGCTGACCGCCCTGCTGTTCTTGATCCTATCCATCATATCTCCCACCTTTTCCTATACCCTGTCACAAAGCAGGATCATTCAATCCTTCACTTTTGTATTTTCTTTCCATTATAGCACAAAAAGATGTTTTTCATAGCATGAAATCATTCATAGTGAAAACATAGTAACTTTCTGTATCTTTTCATGCTGAAAGAGTGTACCTCCGCCTGATTCAATGAATCAAACGTTGAAGATTTATACACAAGGCAGGGATCTTATGATCCATTTTTGTACCAAAGGAAAGGGCCGCTTCTTTGATCAAAGCGTCCCCTTCAGAAACATATTTAAAAGAGATTGCATATCAGGTGGGGATCGAAGACCAGCTGTACTTCAGCAGAATCTTCAAGAAGTACTACGGCATGCCCCCGTCAGAGTACAAGACAGGCGGCTGATACTCTACCCCCTTCATAATGGACCGCTAACCCCGTCCCCCCGGTTCATCATGCCTTTAAGCTCGCCAGACTGATCTGCCATTACGAATACGCGAGTGGGAACGGACTTCCCGCATGGACTCCTTACGGTGACAACAACAATGTCGACTTCCTGACACAGACCGCAGCAGAGCTCTGTGGAAAGGCTGATGCATACGTTCCGTTCGGTTACAGAGCTATGACCGCCGATGAATTCAGCTCTTACATAGGACATGTTGAAATGGTATACACCTGCGATATAGACGGAAAAGACTTCACAGACGGTATGTCCAGAGACATCAGATAAGCCCTGTCTGCTTGTCTATGTATTCCAGTGCCACCTTCATCCTGTTCATAAAGGCTTTATCCGGCATCATCGCGATCCCGTGTTCATCGCTTAAGACTACGAGTCTCTGGCCTCCCGACAGGCCGAACTGGTCTCTCGCGCCCTTTGGGATGACGATCTGGCCTCTGTCGCCCACCGTGACAGTGCCCCAGATATGCCTTCCTTCCGGCGCGGGAGGGATCGCTCCCAGCCCTTCTACCGGTTCAGTCTTTAACAGGGCGTCAACCGTTGTCTTATAAAGCTTTGCGAGGAGCGCGCATTTCTCTACATCGGGGATCGTCGCCCCGCTCTCCCATTTGGCGTAAGCCTGGCGCGATATCCCTATCTTTTCCGCAACTGCCTCCTGGGACAGACCGTAGATGTTGCGTAGCATCATGAGGTTGTCTTTTAGCATAAGCCTTCTCCTCTTACAGATCTATCTTTTCAAAATCCCTGATCGCTTTTTTCATCGACAGGATCGTCATGATGAGGAACAGCGCGATCCCTGCAAGCAGGAGGATCAGCTGCAGCAGGATATCGTCCGTCCCGAAAGCGTTCACTCTCTCGAGCCCGGGCACATGGTGAAGCGCTTCTGCCACGACGATCACAAGGAAACCCACGATGATGAAGATTACGAAAGGTTTAGCAAACTTGTACGCGGTCTTAAAGAACCCTCCGACAAAGATCATGTTAAACAGTCCGAAGAACAGGAACGCAACTCCGAGAGCAAACCAGTTTGCGTTCATCAGGGCATTGGTGCGGTAAGGCGCGGCATCCAAGAGGAGTGTCGATCTGACCACAACAGCGCCTGTCATCAGAACGAGCCCGCAGCCTTCGATCAGACATACAAAGGCGTACTTTGCTTTTACCACGTCTCTCTTCGCGATTGGAAGAAGCGCGGAGAAGACGATGTCGTTCGCCTCTCTTGCAGACTGGAAGCTCTGGAATATCCCGAGGCACACAAAGAAGGCGCCGCAGAGTACGGGATAACCCGGCAGATAAAACGTCAGTCCGAAAGCTATGAACAGGTATGACAGGATAGAAGATGCAAGCTTCATCTCTTTACGCATGATATTACGCATTTGTCCCACCTCCCTCGAGTCTGAGCATCGTATCTTCGAGCGTCTCGCCCTCATTCGAATACTCTTTTACAAAATCGTTCTTCGGCATGGCTGCGACTATCCTGCCTTTTGAGATATAGATGATGTCGTCAGCGCATTTTTCGATATCGGAAATGACGTGTGTGGAGAAGAACACCGCCACACCTTCGTCCCTGAGTCTTTTAAACACCTCGAGGAGCTCATTTCTCGAGAACGGATCGAGTCCGCTCGTGGGCTCGTCGAGCACGATCACCTCCGCCTTGTGCGAGAGAGCTATCACGAGGTTTAACTTCACCTTCATGCCCTCGGACAGTTCGAGAGGAGTCTTGCTCTCATCGAGCTCAAAGAGTTCCATGTACTTGCGGTATTCGTTCTCATCCCAGGTGTCGTAGAACCTCTTTACGATGTCTACGATGGCCCTGATCTTCTTTCTCGGGTACCAGCTGACAGTTCCCGTCGAATACCCGATGCGCTTCTTGATCGTGTCCTCGTTGTCAGCTATAGGGAGGTCAAAGAAGTTCACGCTCCCTCCGTCGGGATGGATGAGGTTTAACATCGACTTGATAGTGGTAGTCTTTCCGGCACCGTTCCTGCCGATGAATCCCGCGATCCTTCCGCCCTCAAGCTCAAATGATACATTTTTAAGCTCAAATGACGGATATCTCTTTACGAGATCCTGCACTTTTAAAATGCCCATAAACACCTCCATAGATTTGATTATTATGAATAATCTAATTTATGTGATTATTGTAATCATAAGTTGCTTATGTTTCTACCAACCCAAGTTTACAAATTTCCGGCATTTTTGTCATCTTTAGTTGCAAAAGCCTCACATCTGGTGTTTCACGACCTCGTATTCATCGTCGTTCCTAAAGTAGGGACACTCCTTGTTCCCGCCCTGCATGAACCTGTAGAGATCGTCCTCATCCATGTCCACTCCGCAGTACCAGGCCTCGTCCTCCTCGTCGTATTCATAATATGTGCAATGCTCACAGGGCATGGCGTGCCTCCTTATCCCAAACGATCGATCTTCTCTGCCACAGATCAGGCAGTTTCTCTTTCACGTTTTTTATTCTTTATATAGGGCAGTATCGCGATTGCGAGTATACCGGTACCTACGGCGAATATAAGGATCACTATGCCGGGTGAATACATATTGACTTCCCCGGGATCTTCGGGATTGTACTGTATGCTGACCTCTTCGCCTATCCCGCCGCCTGCGTTGCCGATATCGAGCTCACCTGTGTATTCCTTCCCGTCCACAGTGTATCTGACTGTAGAATAATAGGTTGCGACGTTTTTCCCCCGTTCGGAATCATAGTGCTCCTCGGCCCTCACGCTCACGACCACACCCGTGGTCCTCACAAATCCTGCGGATTTGATGAATCCGAGATACACGCCGATCGCGTAGATGATCAGCGCAAACACCAGGAAGAAGATCCAGCCTTTGTCTCCCCCCACCCGGGTTACTTTTACATTGTCATTTGTTTCCGTCATTGCCTTGTCTCCCCATTTCTTGAAAGTTGTACCACCGTCTCGACATGTACTGTCTGCGGGAACATATCGACGCATGCAGCTTTCTCGAGCCTGTAGCCGTATTCTTCAAAGAGCTTTAAGTCGACAGCTAAGCTCGTCGGCTTGCAGCTCACATAGACGATGCGCGGTGCTGCCATCCCCAGCGCGATCTTCTTGATCGCTTTCGGGTTGATGCCCTCGCGCGGAGGGTCGAGTATCACGATATCGGGACGCTCCGTCAGATCGTCGATCGCCTTTAAAACATCACCTGCGATGAACTCGCAATTCTTCAGGTCGTTTAGCATCGCGTTCTCTTTCGCTGCCTCAACGGCCTCCTCCACGATCTCTATGCCTATCACTTTCTTTGCCACCGGCGCGAGGATCTGCGCTATAGTCCCGGTCCCCGAGTACAGGTCAAAGATCACCTTATCATTTGTATCACCTGCGAAGTCCCTCACCTTCCGGTAGAGCAGCTCCGCTCCGAAGGAGTTTGTCTGGAAGAAAGAGAACGTCGATATCTTGAAGAACAGGCCGAGTATCTCCTCAAAGAAAAACTCCTTTCCGTGGATCACATCGGTGCGGTCACTTCTTACGATGTCAGCGGGGCTGTCGTTGACAGAGTGGAGTATGCCCACGATGCTGCCGTTTAAGTCCGCCTCGAGCAGCCTGTTCTTCACGGCCTCATAGAGCATCTCCTCGTCGACCCCTTCGTTCTGCGATGTAGTGACAAGGTTCACAAGGATCTCACCCGTGGTCGCCGCCCGCCTGACAACGAGGTGTCTTAAGTACCCTTCGTGCGAGAGTTTGTGACAGTAGGTGAGCTTCATCCTCCTTCATATATCGAGCACGATCATTAAGATCGTTCCGAAATCCTCGTCCACGATAGTGCAGCCGTCCACCGTCACGATGTCGTAGAAGCTCCCCTTCTTGTGGAGGCCGAGCGTCAGCTCTCCGCCCTTCTCCTCGTCCCCGAAAGAAAACTCCATCTTGTTCCTGTAGCCTTCAGGTCTCGGGCTTGCGGTGATCTCCATGAACTCAAAGTCTTCCGCCACGGTGTCCAGTATCCTTTTTACCTGGCCTTCCTTCATCTTCAGCTGCTCCCCGTAGGGAAGTGTCTGATAACAACAACCGCCGCATATGCCAAAATGCGGGCACTGCGGCTTGTCGTTCTCGAGGGGTGACTTCTCCAAAACCTCGAGCAGTCGCCCCTCCGCTTTTTTGTTTTTCAGTTTGCTCACGGTAAAGCGGATCTTCTGTCCTTCTATCGCGCCCTTTACCGTTGCCGCCTCGTTCTCGGGCGTCACGACCTTTCCCTTGCACGGGAAATCGGTCCTCAAGACGACGCCCTCATACTCCTGTCCCTTTTTCAAAACAAGTCTTCCTCCGTATGTCTCTCAAGTTCCTGCAAATGAACCCCTTCCCCTTTAAAAAGTCCGGATCTACTTCTTCAGCTTGATCCCTGCCCACGTGATCACCCCAACCGCGCAGGCTCCCAAAAGTATGTATCTGAGGTAAGAGAAGTCATCGCCCGTCTTCGGGACGCTGTCCTTCACCTTCGTGCTTCCGCCGTCGTCGTCCTTCTTGCCCGGAGTCTTCGTAGGGTCCGCAGTAGGCGTAGCCTTGGGAGTTGTAGTGGGTTTCTTTGTCACCTCCGGTGTGGGTGTGGCAGTAGGCTTCTTCGTGGGCTCCGCCTCCTTCGTGGGAGTAGGTGTGTTCTCCTCCTCTTCTCCCTCAAGGGTGTCGGGGTCTGTGTAGACATAGCCGTAGGTCGTGTAGTTTGAGATCGTGAACTGGTTGTAATACACTTCGTCACATTCCACGAGCGTCGCGCTCACAGGCTTGGCAGTACCGCCGCTCACCATATAGAGCACGGCTTCCTCGGGGTATTCCTGAACATCGTCGGGGACGGGAAGGAGAACTTCGACAGTATCCGTGACCTTCTTGTCCTCATCGTCCGTTATCTTGTAGAGTGCGGCATCCATCGAGCACAGGAGCTTTCCCTTCGTGCTGATACCGGCTTTGTTCACAGCCGAGGCAAACTTTTCCTCCGACTCGTCGCTGCTCAAATTAAGGTAATAATCGTCTATATCCTTCTTCGCAGACTTTGTCTTGGCATAGATCCCCTCGCCGATCCCGTCCGGGTACTCATCCACATAGAGGTTGTACTCATCGTCACTGATCGAGATCTTTGTCGCAGCATCGGCCCGCATGGCACCGGAAAGCGCAACCATCGCCATCATCATGATAAGTCCCGCAAATAATCTTCTCAAGATCTTCTCCCCCTTAAATCATGAAATCTTCTTTGCCACCACCACGAACCTTCCGTCCTGCTCGGTGTACTCGCAGGTGGAAAGTGTCAGCAGCATGTCTCCGTACTGTGCGGACACTCCCGTCTCATAGAGCGAGAGCTCCTTTGCCTTCGATATGTAATCGTCAAATTCTTCGCTGTTGTCTGCGTCTATGAACCTGTAGAAGCGGAACGCGTCCTCCGCCTCGTATGCCACGTGAGTCCTGAAGACCGCCACTATATCGTAAAACCCTTCCTCGTAGACCGTGTCATATCTTATGAGGCGGTGCTCCTTAAAGAACTCCTCGTCCTCGTACTTCAAAAGGTCAGCGAACATATGGCCGTTCTTCATGTTGTGCCCGTAAATGAGCGAGTTGGTCGATATGGGCAGGGAACGGCACCTCCAGTCGAGGAATGGCAGCCCCTCATCGCTCTCCTTCCCGTCAAAGCCGAGATGAAGATAATACTCGTCGCTGCTCAGGTTCTGCATGACGGGATAGTCGATGTTGGTGTTCTCGATGCTCACCCATCCCACCATGTCCTTGTTCAGATTGTAGAGCTCCTCGTACTTTAAGAGGACCCCGTCGTCGTTCTTTGCGACCGTCTCCTCTTGGCTCACTCTGTAAGAGCCCTCCGTGTTCTCTATCGAGATCTGTGAGCTTCCGATCATCGCCTTCAGCTCGTCTATATCGCGCGTGCTCTTTGCCGTCATGAGCTCGTAGGCGACTATCTTGTACACGCAGAAAAAGAGCACCAGAACACTTGCCACTGCGACCAGTATCAGCCAGGCACGCTTGTTTGAGCGGGGCTTTACGGGCTCCTCGTCCGAGGGCCACACAAAGCTGCTCCTCTTTTCTTCCTGCTCCCCGCTCTCGCGCAGGGCTTTTTTCCTCTTTTCTTCCTCCTCACCCTTTGCGATCACCGCTGAGAGCTCATAGAAGAAGCTCTTACCGATCGGGGACTTCAAAACTCCCTCCTGAAAGCGGAGTTTGTCGTAAACCTGTTTTGCGACCGCAGGGTCCTCGAGGTCGTTCTCGCGGCGTATGATCCTTATGAGCGCCCGGTCTTCAAGCGCCTTGTCATACTCTTCCT
>JAGDDC010000316.1 GCA_017958245.1 Lachnospiraceae bacterium | reverse complement strand
TCAGGTGATAGAGCCCGATCCTTCCGGTATTGTTCAGCGCGTAGATGGTGCAGTGATGCGGGCGCAGCTTATATCAAGCAGTACAACGCTGACAAGACAAACTTCAACGAGCTCGTATCAGTCATGAAGGAGATGGGAGCCACACTGACTCAGATCTCAGCAAAATACCAGCAGGCAGACAACAAGGCAAATGACCTTGTAAACAAATATCTTAAGACGAAGGGGTGATCAGCATGGCAGGTGAACAGATTAAAGTCGATACCAAACAATTGAAGGCATACGCAAATGAGATAAAGACAGGTCAGAAGAACATGGCTGCTTACCTCGCACAGAGCACACAGGCGGTCAAGAACTTAAAGTCCACATGGACCGGTACCGCTGCAAATGAGTTTTACGCAAGATATGAGAACATCCGCATGAAGTGCGAAGAAGTTTTGAACATCGTAAACAAATACTCGGCAACACTCTCCGAGTCGGCAAACATCTACAACACCAACGAGCAGAAGGTCGCTGACAGCGCCGGCAAGTTAAAGATCACGCTTAAATAACGGGAGGCAAATATGACACCCATGAAAATCACGGTGGATGAGCTGAAGTTCAAAAAAGCCGTATACACAAAAGCAGCAAAGAATCTGAGAGATGTCATCGCCGTTGTAAAGAAGGCGAGGAGCGCCATAGGAAACGACAGGATGATCACAGAGGCCAAGGAGTCCCTCGCAAAGCTCGCAACGAACATGGAGAGGCGCGCGGACGTCCTCGAGGCACTGGCGGAAGCGCTCACTTACTCGACAGACACTTACAAGGGTGCGCAGACCCGTTCGGTTTCGATGATCTCGGATTACAAGGCTCACAAGACGGATTTCTACGGGAACCCTGTCCATGTGTCGGGAGCCGGCGCGGGCGCCGCAGGCGCTGTTGGCGCGGCGGGAGCTGTTGGAGCAGCAACGACTTCGACGGGTTCGGTGGGCTCTGCGGCAGGCGGTTCGCAGGGAGCTGCGCCTGAGGTTAACGTGGGCGGAAACGCCTCGTCCGGCTCGGGATCCGGTGAGAATATCAATTATACGGAGAACAACACTGTCATCTACAACCACACGGAAAACATAAACGTCGGTTCCGATGCTATGGCTGATACGGCAGGCGCCGCGGAGACGGTCTCTGTCGAGGGTGCCGTTCCGGTCCGCAAAGGTTCTACAGCAGGCTTCGTCGCAGCAGGACTTGGTGCCGCTGCAGTGGCGGGAGGAGCAGCTTTCGTCGCATCGAAGCTCAAGAAGGACAAAAAGGGAGACAATTCCGTCGACGATCAGCTTGAAGCAGCAAAGCAGAAGCTTAAAGCGCTTGAAGACGAAGCAGACGGGATCAAGGCAGATCTGGCCCGGGAAGAGGAAGACGCGGGACAGGATACAGACGCTGAATAAAAAGAAGCCCGGGATCACACGAAGTGATCCCGGTTTTTTTGGGTTTCTGAAAGAATCTTTGAATCCTCATGAACGAACCGCGATCAAAACAGCTCAAAAACAAGGAACTCATCGGTCGGCAGGTTCGGCTCCTCGAGCAGTTCGTCTCTGGAGATACCGGACTCGGAATATGCCTTCCAGGACTTCCTGTTCTTCGCAGCCTTGAAGAACACGAGGTCGAGTCCGTGGTAGCCTGTCTGGAAGATGATCGTGTAATTGAGCTCGCTGATGAGGAGATAGCCGTCTGTATGGGGGGTGCTGGTAGATACCTGGTTTACCGTGACACTGAAAGTCCCCTCGGGGCGGGCTATGAGTGATTCACAGCTGAGCTGGTCGTGGTTGTCGACCTGGTTGTTGTTCGGAGAGACAGGCTTGCCGGTGAAGGTGTCGTAGAGCTCATAGTAGTTTGAGGCTGTGGCAGTCTTGAAATCGCTGGGCAAGTCGTTTGGATAGTAGAACTTGACCGTGACGTCCATGTGTCCGAAGCCGTAGCCGTCATCCTCCGAGAACCCGGTGACATCGACCTGAACATCGGGGTCTGTTATATAGTAGCCCTTTCCACCTTTTTGGGCATAGCTTCCGCCCTCTTTCCATTTGATGCGGTTTCCGAGCTCCGCATTCGGATATATGCCGTAGAATTCAAAATATCCGTACATGTCGGGAGACATGGTGCCGTTTAAGTCCGGTTCTTCCTCCGAGGGCTCGCCCTGCGGGTCCTCCTCCGGGTAATCGTATTCTTCCGGATCGGATCTGTTGTCGACGATGCGGATACCGCCTGATCCGGAATCCTTGCCGTCTTTTGCCGGTTCGTCTGAAGACGAGCATGCGCAAAGAGAAAGTGTCATAATCACTGCAAGGACCATGGCGAGTGTCTTTTTCATGGTAATTCCTCCTAAATCTGCATCATTTTTCTTTCTTCCCACTATATGATTATACTCACATAATGCGTATCGGACAAGAGAGAGCGGCCAATTTGACCATAAAAAGTTTGAGTTCTCATTGACCAGGCAGCTATCATCGATGGCGGCATAGGTATAGATATCTTTGAGTGAAGAGGGACTAACCGAATATGTCGATAATTAAACCGAATTGTTAATAAGGTGTTGAAAGAGGATTAGTTTACCGATATAATCACTATATTACAAATGCGATGAAATAACTCACGGAACGTGGAGAGCAATACACGAATTACGAGGATGTCTAGGAACAAGGAGGTTTGCTATGGGTTTTTCGAGGATCAGGGAGAATTTGATGAGAGTGTTGGGCGGGGCAGCGGTATTGGTTGCTGCGCTTATCTGCATGGTGGCCCTGGGGTCTTCGAGGAAGGCCGTGGCGGCTTCCAGTCTCTGCAATGTGTATGTGGAGCTCAAGGCTGAGTCTTCGGACTATGTCACCGGGGAGGTCGGGCAGGCGATCAATCCGTATTTCTTCACGCTGACGATCGTTAAGAATCCCTCGACTGATGTGAACTACGAAGTTGCGGGCATTGATCCCAAGTTTCAGAAGGATTATGCGGCGGGAGCCGATGTGACCGACTGGTTCAGAGGCCAGATCGATGAAGTTGCAGGCAAGTACAGGATCCTTCCCAAGGGACTTGCTGTGACCCTTGTCGATGCGATCCACGCGGGCGATACTACCGCGCGTCTGAAGATCAGCGGTACTCCTCTCATGGGAGCGAACTGGTATATGCCTTTTTCTTCGTACGAGAGTGCATTTTGCAGTGAGTCTTTTCTAAACGGACTGAGCGCCAGAGATAAAAAGCAGCTTCAAAAGCCCGCAGAGATCAGCTACGGACTGAGGTTCGACATAGGCAGGAAGAGCAGCTCATGGCAGACCGGTGGTGTGAGCGTGAGCAGCTTAAAGATAAGCGGTTCGGCAGGAAGTGCCGTCACGCAGAAGGAACTGACCTATACGATCAAGAACGGCAATTTCCTCGTTGATCTGCCTCAGGGGAAGGATGTCTCAGACTGGTTCAGGTCGACGATGTACCTCTACAACTGGAACACACAGGAGTATGTCTACTGCAGGCTGCCTGCCGGCATGAAGGTCACGCTCAAGAAGGCGGTCAAGGCCGGAGACAGAAGCTGCACCTTTGTTTTTTCGGGGACCCCGACATGCGGCTCGAAGGACTGCATCGCTATCATCATACCCGGTGACGGGACGGTGTCGACCTCCTCTGAGGGGACTATGCGCGCTGAGTGCGGTTACAGCGAGACGGGCTGGTATTCCTCGAACTTTGATTTCATGTACAATATCTCGGGTGATATCGTCAGGCCCGAGATCACGGTCGATGATGCCTCGATCAGCGGGACCGTGGGTCACGCGATAGCAGACGACGGGAGCAACATCATCACTTTCCACCTGAGCAACTGCACGCTTGAAAGAACGATCGAAGCGGGTTCGAGGGATCTCTCGGGATGTCTGATTGACGTGAGATCGAACGGCGAGTATTCCGCACTCGATCAGTACGGCCTCTATGCAGAGGTTGTCAGGTTTGTTTACGGCGAAGACTATTTCAAGATAAAGATCACCGGCACTCCCCAGAAGAACGGCAGCTTAAACATCATCATCAGGCTGTTTGAGGAAGATACCGATGCGGGATGCAGGATCAAGTCAAAGACAAACGGCAACGCAAGGTTTGCCTTCAGCAGCCCCGATACGGGGGCTCACGCTTACATATCTTCGAAAGAAGTCACAACAATGCAGGGCTTTGCAGTCGACACGGAGGAGATGTGCTTTGTTGCAGGTTTCCTCACCGGTGAGGATGCCGGGAGCGAGGTAAAGTACGTCGTAAACGGAACATTTGCGAAGGATCAGGATGTTTCGAAGTATTTCGACGGACTACCCGGCGGACTGAAGGCCTATGCCGCGAAGAACATGACAGATCCCGCAGAGATGGAAGTGTATCTGAAGGGTGTCCCGACATCTGCGTACAGATATGAGGTGAAGTTCAAGGTCGCACCGTACGAATGGGCGAAGAAGACGAAGGCTGCCGGCTCGAATACGTGGACGACCGAGCTGCAGAGCAATTCCCATGACTCGTATGCGACATTTGTTATAAACACTGTTGATAACAAGGTGAACCATGTGTTTGCATATCCTTACAGCCTGGACCCCCACGACGAGAACACGGGCGCGATATCGGGACTGCCGTATGACAAGATGGTAGAAGCAGTTGACAAGGTTCCGATAAGAGTTGGCGGAAATCTGTCCGTTCACAAGCAGGTAGTGGTGGAGAACGGCGTTGCAAGGCTCGAGAACAAGACGACTTACACAAACCACGGGGCAAACATCTGGCTGTATATCCCGAGGCTCTATCTCTCAAAGGCGTATGCGGCGGGAAGCAGCGTAAATGATATCGTGAGGCTGAAGGCGGTCGATTCGGCCGGAAATCTGGTCGATGCACCGATCACGGGCTACAATATCGTCACTGAGACCGCGCTTGAAAAGGGAACGAAGATCGGCGTGAACGTTCTTCTCTATATTGAAGGGATAGGTGCGACCGCAACGGAGAGCTTCGAGGGTTTGGCGATTCAGGTGTACACCCACAGTGCCTTTATGAATGCCGTCATGCCGGCAAACTCTGCGTTTGAGATCGCACAGGTCGTGACGGGGTCGGACCCTGCAGATGTGAGCAAATGCAACGGCCTCAGGGCGACGATCGGCAACTGCAGCATAAACGGCATCTTCGGCATGACGCTTGAGGATACGGAAGGGCTCTCGGTCACGGTGACCGGGGATACTTTCAAGAAGTGGAACCGCGGGCAGGACGTGTCCGACTGGTTTACAAACATGCCCGCAGGTCTGTACGCTATCGTGAGAGACAGCGTGGAGGCGGGAGAGACCTCGACGATCGGGATACAGTTTGCTAAGCGCAACAAGCAGAACAAGGTCACAAAAGTCACTCCCACGGGTTCGGTCTCGTGCAGGGACGCGATAGAGATCAGTGTGCCTTTCAGCGCACTGGTCGGCGGCTGCTCGGGCGGAGCTTATGCGGGCGTTGACGGGATCGTAGTTGCTGCAGTGAATGGAAAAGCAAAGTTCAACATCCTGTCTGCAGCAGATCTCAACTCATCGGGAAAACCGATGATAGTATCGCACAACTTCACGGGCGTGTATAAGGCGGGACAGCCCATAGGCGAAGGCTTCGAAGAAACGATAGTATATCTTCCGAATGTCGGGCAGTTAGATGAAGAAGGAAATCGCCCCTTTGTCGAATTAATTGCCAAAGAAGGAGACTTTGTAGATCAGTATCTGGACGGGCGAACTTTCCCTGTCGGGCATTCGGAAGCCAAGAAACAGAGCAACGGGATATGGACGATGTCTGTCAGCGCCAACAAGAACGATATATATGCAGCGAGATACTGTGAGGACAGCCTCTCTGCAGTCGTGAACCTGATGGGAAGGCAATACGAGGTTACCGATACATACCTGACCTATACGATCTCCGATCACGCTGCCGAGGAGCTCAGTGAAGATGTCGTCCCGGGAGACGACG
>JAGDDC010000315.1 GCA_017958245.1 Lachnospiraceae bacterium | reverse complement strand
TCCGACCTTTAGTGCCGAAAGGGTCGCATCAGACGATGCCGTAGTTCCGGCAAGTACCGAGATCGTCAGGGGCTGGGACGAAACCGACATAGCTTCTTCATCGTTGGCATCGTAGATCTCGGGGTTGTTGCGGACCGAGAACTTGCTCTCGCCCATGGCTGTGGCCTGGAAGTAGAGGAGGTAATTCCTCTTCGTGCTGTAGGTCGATGTCCCGGAGTCGCTGATCCTGAGGACTCCTTCTCCTCCAAGCACGCAATCGGGTCCCATCATGTACTCGAAAATGTCGCTGTTGTAGGAAATATACAGCTCGACGGCACCGATCTCAACGTCGGCGTTCAGCCTGAGCTCAAGCTTGACCATGTCCTCGACTCTGACGTCCGAGTCTGGTGCCACCTTGGTAAATTCAGCGGTTACGCTTGCTGCCTGTGCGTGCTGTGACGGCGCGAGCACCGCCATGGCGGCACAGATGATCCCCAAAGCAAGCAGTGCCTTTATCTTCTTCATTACGTTTCGTTCCTTTCAAATCCTCTTTTGTGTCAAAGTCGGTAATGTGCCGGCGTTCGGCTCCGCTTCAACCAAACCCTCAGGGAAGTAACTGTTCCTCAACCGGGGTTTCTGCTCCGCCCGGCTCTCCGCCTTCGACTGCGGGCTCTCCCGTCCCGGAGTTTTCTCCTTCGACTGCAGCTTCGCCCTGAGCCTCCGTACCTGTTTCAGATTCCGAAGCCTGATCGCCTCCCTCACCGCCTTCGACGGGTTCGGGCTGAGTCTCCTGCGTCTCCTCCGGTGTCTTGTCCTCTTTATCCTTTTTGTCTTTCTTGTCCTTCTTCTTGGAGCCTTCGCGATAAATGTTTATGACGAACTCCTTGACGTCGCCGTTCTGAGCCTCGACCGTAACAACGATCCTGTTCATGCCGTCTTCAAGAGTCGCCGACTTGTCGCTTGTTACCTTGGCAAGCGAGCTCACCGGTGTCGCATTTATCTTAATCTCCGAAACGGTGCCTTCAACAACGATCGAGTACTCCTCGTCCGAAGAGTTGTTCAGTGTCGGTGTGAGGGCAAGCTTGTTGCCGTCCTGATCCGAGATCTTCAGGGACTTGAGCCAGTTGTTGGGGTTATCCTTATGCACGGGGTAAGGCGCGGGCTCTTCGGGCATATCGAGATAAACAGGGATCATAAACACGATCGATGTCCCAACTGGATCCTCGTACGCCGTGAAAACCCTGCGTCCCTCCGCCCAGGGAGCTTCGACGTTGGCCATGTACTGGTGCATGTAAGTGCTCGTCGCTGTGGTGTTGAACTTCTGCAAGTAGATGGTGTTCTGCCCGCGGTTGATGTAGTTGCTGCCGATGTAGTAAGCGCCTCCGATGATCGAACGGAGCCTGTTGTTCCAAGGTATCAGGCAGTTGATGTTCGTCTGGTTGTTGGCCGATCCGTCACGGGCGAACTTAAGACCGTTCTTGATCGCTCCGCCGGGCTCGGTGCTGTGATATGCGCCTATGTTGTAGAAGTTATAGAGGCTTTCGTAACCGCTCACCGTACCCGAAACGCTGTTACTCATGGTAGCGGTTCCGGTCGTGACCTCCTGCTTGACACGCGAGGCAAGATGAAGAGGGCTGACGCCCGAATACTCAGCCGCCATCAGAAAAGTGTCCGTATATGAGATCGATCTCTTCTCCCCCTCTGTGTCGGTGTATGTATAGCTCGTTCCGCTCATGGCGGTGTTTTTGAGAACCCCGTCGACCGCCTCGCTACCCTGTGTCGAGGGCGAGTAAGCGAGCAGTTCGAACTGGAAGATCGTGTCCTGCGCAAGGAAATTACGGGGATCCATATAATACTCAATAGCATCGCGCGAAGCCGTAACCCACGTCGAGCCGTCAAAAACCACAAACGAATCGGTCTTGTAACTGTATGCTCCGGGGTCAAGTGACTTCCACTCGATGCTCTTGCTGTTGGGTATGAGGTTTTTGCCGACTATCGCCTCGTTGTCGATCGCGTCCTTCCAGGTGAGGCCGGTATGAAAAGCTTTGAATTCCCAAAGCGGGTAAAGCTCATGAAGCTTCCTTAAGGCGTCCTTGTAGCTCTCGGGGAAGCCTTCGCTCGCCAGGCTCGCCTCAAAGCTGCGGGTCGAGATGCCCGCAAGCGCTTCCTCGTCTTCTTTGCTCATGAGCTTCAGGGAAGGATCGGGTGCCACATGCTCCTTGGAGATGTAGCCCTTGTACTCCTTGCCGCCGTACATGACGCGCACGTAGCACCAGAGGGTGTCACCGTCGAGGATGGTCGAGAGCACCTCAAGCGAATCGCCGGTGTAGATCATTACGGGGTTGTCCTTCGCATCACGGATAACGGGTGTAGCCCAGGCAGCCGTCTCGTGCATCATAAGCGCCGGTGCATTGATCGCGATCGCGTTGGCTCCTTCGAACGCATATACCACCTTAACTTCTGTTCCCGCGATCTGTTCCACGCTGCTGACCTCTTCGATCGGAACGTTGAACCTGACGGAGTATGTGGGAACCGACTTTGACAGGTTAAGGTCGGTCGAAAGGATGTAGCCCGTGTAAACGACGTCTTTCTTGGTATAGGATACTTCAAAGTACTTCTTGCCGGAAGCGTCTGCCTTCTCGCCAATGATCGTGACTTCCTCG
>JAGDDC010000314.1 GCA_017958245.1 Lachnospiraceae bacterium | reverse complement strand
TCACCATACCGCCCTCTATCTGGCCCTCAACGGACTGGATGTTCACGGGTGTACCGACATCGAAAGCGGAGATCGCCTTGGTGATCCTGCCCTCGTCGTTTAGTATGATGACCTGTGTGCCGTAGGAATAAGATATGTGGCTGATCGGGTTCTCCTTGATAGCTCCGAGGGGATCCGTCTGAGCCGAATACTCGCCGAGGAACTCCTGTCCCTCGATGTCTGCGATAGTCTTTCCGCCTTCCAGAGCGGCTTTTAACTTCTCGCCCACTCTCCTTGCAGCCTCACCCGTCATGACTGTCTGACGTGAAGCGGTCGAAGTGCCCGCATCAGGCGTGCGGACCGTGTCAGAGGGCTCGAAGACAAAGAGCGCGGGATCGAGTTCCGTCACATGGCAGATCTCTGTGAGCACCATTTGCCCGATGCCCTGACCCATGCAGGCTGCGGAGGTACGGATGTGAACCTTGCCGTCCTCTACGGACAGAAGCACTCTTCCTATGTCCTTCTTGCCCATGCCGGTACCGGAGTTCTTGAAGCCGCAGGCGATGCCGGCGTACTTGTTCGCGTAGTACTGGTCCTTCACTGCGTCGAGGCAGGCCTCCATGTTGGTGTTCGGGTCCGCGGTCTGGCCGTTTGGAAGTATATCCCCGGGCTTGATGGCGTTGCGGCGGCGGAACTCCCACGCGTCGATCCCGACCATCTCAGCCAGGAGGTTGATGTTCATCTCTGTCGCGAAGCAGCTCTGCGTGACGCCGAAACCGCGGAACGCGCCTGAGACAACGTTGTTTGTGTATACCGACATGCCGAAGATGTCGATGTTCTGGTAGTTGTACGGTCCGGCCGCATGCGTGCAGGCCCTGTGGAGAACCGGTCCGCCGAGCGAAGCGTAAGCTCCGGTGTCAGCGATGATGATGCCCTTCATGGCCGTGAGCTTGCCGTTCTCATCGCAGGCCGTCGTGAACTCCATCTCCATGGGATGGCGCTTCACGTGATAGTTGAGTGATTCCTGACGGCTGTACTTCACCTTCACGGGGCGCTTCGTGTACCACGCCATCAGCGCGGCATAAGGCTGAACACTCATGTCCTCCTTGCCGCCGAAACCGCCGCCTACGAGAGGCGCGCGAACGTGCACCTTCTCGGGAGCGAGGCCGAGCATCTTCGAACACTCGCGCTGCACGTCATAGATCGACTGGCTCGAAGTGTAGATGATCAGGCCGTCGTCGCCCTCGGGGATCGCAACCGCGCACTCGGGCTCCATGAAGCCGTGCTCCTGCCAGGATGTCTTGTATTTTCTCGTCACGACGTACTTCGAGTTCTTGATAGCCTCGTCTGCGTTGCCTCTCACGAGGTTCGCGCGGCTCATGACGTTGCCGTCGGGGTGAATGAGGGGAGCGTCTCCCTTCAGAGCCTCATAGGGGCTTGTGAGCGGCTCAAGCTCGGTGTAATCGACCTCGATCAGATCGCAGATCTCCTGAAGGGATTCCTGCTTGGTCGAAGCGACCACGGCGAGCACGTTGCCCACGTACTTGGTTATATCGCCCACGCCCATCATGACATCCCAGTCCTGCTTGATGTGACCTATGTTATTGCAGGGCACGGAGTCCTTGAGGAGGATCTCCACGCAGTCGGGGTGCTTTGCGGCCTTCGATACGTCTATAGCGTTGATCCTAGCGCGGGGATACTTTGAATACAGCCCCTTCGCGTAGATCATGCCCTCGGGATGCAGGTCGTCAGCGAAGATTCCCGTCCCGTTGACCTTCTCCTTCGCGTCGATGCGCTTCGCGTGCTCGTTCATGTGGAGCGACTTGGGCGGAGCGGGGATCTCGCGGTGCTCGCGGAAGAAATCCGCAGCCATGAGTATCGCGTCCTCGATCTTCTTGTAGCCCGTGCATCGGCAGAGATTGCCTTTGATCGCGGCCTTCACGTCCGTCCTCGTGGGGTTTAAGTTCACATCGAGCAGGCTCTTTGCGGAAATGATCATGCCGGGTATACAGAAGCCGCACTGTACGGCGCCCGCCTCTGCGAAGCAGTGCTCGTAAACGCGCATCTCCTCGGGAGCTATGCCCTCGACCGTCAGGATCTTCTTGCCCTCAAGCTTGCTGAGCAACGGAACGCAGGCTTTCACCTTCTGTCCGTCCACAAGCACGGTACAGGTCCCGCAGACGCCCTCCGAACACCCGTCCTTCGTGGCAGTCAGGTGCAGGTCGTCACGTAAGAATCTGAGGAGCTTCTTGTCATGCGCACTCTCATAGTCCTTGCCGTTTATGTTGACTGTAAACATATCTTCTCCTTTTCTGATCTGTAAATGATGTCCTCTTGCGCTCTAAATCGTCAAAAACCCGCACCCACATGGAGTGCGGGTCTTCGTATCTCCCTGTCAGATCCCGGATCTTGTGAGGAATTCTCCGAGCAGGCTCATGCACACTGATTTGCGGTACTCTGCGCTCACACGGCCTTTTGTAAGCACCATGCGGTCTTCGTAGGCCTTCAGGTACTCAGCCCTCATGGCCTTCGCCTCTTCCTTTGTCTTGCCGATGAGCTTCTCCTCGATGTCCTTGTAGCGGAGAACGGTGTCAGCGACAGCTCCGAAAGCTGCTGCCACTTTCACGATCTTGCCGTCCTTCTCTTCGAAGATCCCCGCAAATGATACTCTCGAGATGGCGAGGGCGTTCCTGCCGCCGACCTTCTCGTAATAGTAGTTTTCGAGGCCCTTCTTGGGGAGGAGGATCTCCGCGATCAGTTCATCATTTGCAAGGTCAAGCTTCTTGCGTCCGAGATAGAACTTGTCGACGTCCACTATCCTCTCGCCCTTCGCAGAAACCAGGCGGAGCTTCGCGTCCGATGCGAACTCGATGAGCACCGAGTCAGCCTTCGCCGAGCCGTTGCCGAGGTTGCCGCCGAAAGTGCCGGCGTTGCGGATAGCGGGCGCAGCGATGCGGGAAACCGCGTCCTTCATGATCTGAGGAACGAGATCGCACGCGAGCGCCTCCGTAAATGTGACCGCCGAGCCGATGCGAACGTACTCATCGTCGGTGGTGATGTGTCTCAACTCGTCGAGCTTGCCTACAAAGAGGTAGCTCACGCCCTTGCGGTTCTCGACCATCAGGTCGGTGCCGCCCGCGTAGGGAACGAGATCATGCGATGCAAGGAGGTCAAGCGCTTCCTTGAGTGTAGCGGGTACAAATCCGTTTACCATAATCCATTTCCCTCCTTTGCAGCGTTTTTGACAGCGTTTACGATGGCGTTGTAGCCCGTGCATCTGCAGAGGTTGCCGGACAGGCCCTCGCGTATGTCGTCCTCGGTCGGGTGAGGGTTCTTCGAGAGGAGAGCCTCTGCCGCAAGGACCATACCGGGTATACAGAAACCGCACTGTACTGCGGAAAGTTCGCCAAATGCCTTTGAGAGAGCCGCGAAACGCTCGGTCTCACGGAAGCCCTCGATCGTGACTACGGTCGATCCCTCGACAGCGCCCATAGCGACGCAGCAGGAATTGATCAGCACTCCGTCGATCAGAACGGAGCAGGCACCACATTCGCCCTCTTTGCAGCCACATTTGACGCTCTTACATGAAAAGCAGTCGCGAAGGACGTCGAGCAGGCGGTCGGCGCCGGAACCTTCATAGGCAACTTCCTTGCCGTTTAAGATAAATCTGATAGCATCCATCTCATCTGCCCTCCTTCGTAAGTTCTTTCAGCGTGTCTTCGGCGGTGAACGGCGCGTGGTTCAGGCTGTGCTTTGAAGCTCCGAGCGCCTGCTCAACAGCTGACACGAAAGCCGCCGTCGCGCCTACCAGCGGAAGCTCGCCCGCGCCCTTCGCACCGTAAGGGCCCTCCGGGTACTTCTCGACGTGGAGCAGCGCGGTCAGGTTCGGAACGTCCTTGGTCGTGGGGATCAGGTAATCCGAGAAGGAATTGTTGCGGATCCTGCCCTTCGAGTCGTAATCCATCTTCTCAATGGACGCGTAGCCGATGCCCTGAAGGAAACCGCCCTCCATCTGGCCGACAACGATGTTTTCATCTATAGGTGTGCCGACATCAAAGTTGCCGACAGCGTTGAGTACCTTTGCGATACCTGTGTAGGTGTCTATCTCCACCTCTATGGCGTTCACTCCCCAGGCGTAGGTGGGATAAGCATCGCCCTGGAACTTGTCAAGGTAGAACGGGATCACGAAATCGGGCTCCTTGAAATGCTCCTCGACCTCCTGCTCCTCGCCTTCCTTCCAGATCTCTCTGAGCTTGATCGCCGCGCGGCGGAGCAGCTCGCCGACTACCATGAGTGAACGGGAAGCAACGGTAGGGCCGGAATCGGGAACTCTCGCGGTGTCGGGATGGTCATAATATACCTTCTCGAGCGGGATGTTGAGCTCGTGCGCCACGATCTTGGGAAATGTGGTACGAACGCCCTGTCCTATGTCTCCGTTTGCCGCGAGCACCTCAACGGTGCCGTCTTTGTATTTGCGGAGCTTCGCAACGGCCTTGATCAGGTCGCGCTCGCCCGAGCCTGTGAAGCCCGCGCCGTGGAAGTAAGCTGAGAAGCCCATGCCCCTGCGGTAACGCCCGGTCTGAGGCTTCTTGTACTCCTCGTGCTTGCGCTTCAGTTCGCAGTTCTTGTCGACTTCGTCGATCATGTCCTGAAGCGGTACCGGGAAATGATACATGCCCTGAGTCGAGGTCATGTCGCCCTTCTTTACGAGGTGTGCTTCCTTGAAAGCGATCTCGTCAACGCCCAGCGCCTGAGCCACGTGGTCCATCATCCTCTCGATAGCGAAGAAGGTCTGGGGACCGCCGAAGCCTCTGTACGCGCCGCAGGGTGTGGTGTTGGTCTTGACTGCCCTGCCGCGGACGTGAACGTTCGGTATGTTGTAAACGCCGGGTGCCGCGATGATACCGCGCTGCAGCACTACGGCCGAAAGTGTCGAATAAGCTCCCGCGTTGAAGATGACGTCGCAGTCTACCGCGGTAACTCTTCCGTCCTTCACTGCCATCTTGTAGCGGCAGAGTGAGGGATGGCGCTTTGATGTGAACTCAAGGTCTTCGCGTCTGTCAAACACGCAGCGAACGGGTGCGCCCGCCTTGCGAGCGGCTACCGCCACCTGAGATCCGAGTATCGAGGGAAATGCTTCCTTTCCGCCGAATCCGCCGCCGGTGGGATCCTGAAGGATATGCACGCCGTCGGGGCCGCAGCCGAGTACTCTCATCACAGCTCCGTGAATGTAGTACGCGCACTGGCTCGATCCGTGAACGAACATCCTGCCGTCAGCCTCGGGCTCAGCCATCATGCCCTGGGTCTCGAGATATGTCTGGTCCTGGTATCCCGTCTCGAACTCTTCCTCGAACACCCTGTCCGCCTCGGCAAATGCCTTCTCCATGTCGCCGTGACCGAACTCGTAATCGAAGAAGTTCTTCTCGCCCGTGCGTATGTCGAGAACGGGCTCAAGCTCTTCGTAGTTTACGTTGATCTCGGAAAGGATGCGGCATACTTCCTTCTCGTCCGGTCCGACTACCATACCGATGGGCTCGCCGATGTACTCGACGGTCTCCCTGCAGTAAACCGGGGTGTCGTCAAGGACGATGTTGACGTTGTTGTCTCCGGGGACATCCTTTGCGTCCACGTAGAAATACCCCTCGGGGAGTTTGGGAACGTCGACCGACAAAACCTTCGCCCTCGCAAGCTTCGAATGCAGAAGCTTGCCCGTAAGAATAGGTCTGCCGTCACGCGCGGTGACATAGTCGCCTACGTAGACGCTCCTGCCCTCGATCTTCGGGGCATGGTCCTTTTTGACTACAGACTGACAGATTTTCTCCATAATCAGCAAATACCTCCTAATCAGATTCGTAAGTGTTTAAGCACTCCCTGTAATCCTGCTGCGTATCGAGGTCGAGTCCGGTGCCGCGGTCAGTGACCGGGACTTCCAAGATCTCCTCTTCGTGCAGCTTCCACAGGCTTCGCAGTCCTCCCTCGCCATCAAACCCAAGGATCTCGGGTATGAAGCGGCTGTCGATGAGCGGGGGGTGCTTGCGGCGTCCCTCAAGAGTCGGGAAAATGATGCTCTTCCTGCCGTCGCGCCTCTCACGAAGCGCCTCGAAGGTCTGCTTCCTGATGACGGGCATATCCCCGGGGAGCAGAAAGAAAGCATCGCACGAAGGCATGGCCTTCAAGCCTGTCTTTACGGAGCAGAGCATGTCAGATGTGGCGTAAGCCTCGTTCCTTGCGCAGATGACCCGGTCCCCGTAGCGCTTCGCGAGAAGTCTTTCGATGTCTTCCGCGCGGTAGCCCACGACGACTGTGAGAGAAGCTGCGCCGCCGTCAAGTACGCTGTCTGCGGTGTTCTCGATCACCGTCTTGCCCTTGAGAGGCATCAGCGGCTTGAAATCCTCCATGCGGGAGGACAGTCCGGCTGCGAGTATGAGCGCCCTTATCGTTTCCATGGCTCCAACCTCCTTCTACTGCTTATTCTATCACGGATTTTGTTCCTATAGCAAAGTACTCCCAAGAGATACACGTAGAAAAAAAAGAGTGGTTTTTGTGCAATTTGTACAAAAATCACTCTGATAATTGTTATATTATGTCAAAGTCGTAGTATAAATGATGGTGGCTCGGGAGCTTTGGAAAGCGGCCCGCTGTGCGAGGGGGGCGGGGTCTTTAAGAGAACCTTTTTTTGAATTCTTCTTGGGCGTATGAGTACACGCGCGCCTCGAAGCGGGTGTATCTCATGTAGAAATCGAGGCCGTCCGAGGTGAGGCTCGTGCTTCCGCCGCTCTTTCCGCCGCGGAGACGCTCAACGACCTTCAGATCTATGCTCTGCTCGAGTTTGTTGATCATGCTCCACGCCTTGCTGGGAGCGAGTCCCGACAGGGTGCAGGCTTCGTGCATGTTCTGGGTGTCCGCGAGGAGAAAGAGCAGGAGCTTCAGTCTGTCCGAGAAGAAGGGAACCTCGCTCTCAAGCTGCATGTGAAGTACGGGGTGGAGCAGGGCGTTGTTGTGGTCCTTTAAGCGTGCCTCAAGCTCATCCTCGTTGTAGACACTCGTCACCACTCCCCTGTCTTCCGTCTCCACCCATACGCGCTCGACGTCGCACTCTTTCATGGCGTTCCTCAGGCCTCCCGGCCCCTTGTAATCCATGAGCTGCGGGATCACGCGGTCCGCGAGGATCACGGGATGTCCGCCCCTGCCGTGGTGCGAGGGCGCGACTATGTCTGCCTTGACGCGAAGAAGTGCGGAGACCGTCGCGGGTGTGAACATGGGGACGTTCACCGGTGTGAAGGCGACGCGGTCGCATTTGCCGTAGAGGTACTTAAGTCCGATGCGGACGGAATCCATGAGTTCCGGCTCGTCGGAGCGGTCGTTCTGCAGGAAGATCACGCCGAGGCTCGCGAGCTGCTTTTTGACCTCGTCCTCCTGCGCGCCCGTGATGATGACGATGGGGAAGATGCCGGCCTGCTGGTAGGAGATGACGATGCGGCGTATGACCGATATCTCTCCGACCTGCATCAGGGGCTTCGCGACCTTCTTGCTCGCCGCTGCTATGATCCCTCCAACCATGCTGAGTTTCATGGGCAACCTCCGTGAGTGCGGTAATCGTGCTGGTTGTGCGCTTGTCGTGCGGTTATCGGGTTTGTCGTGCGCACCTTATATGTGTGTCCGGGCCCTGTCACGGTCACGATCAAGAAAGTTTCTTTATGAGTGTCAGGATGTTGTGTCCGTCTTTGTACTCGTATTTCATGTCATCCATGCTCTTCTTGACCATGTAAATGCCGAGGCCACCGATCTGCCTCTCTTCTGCGGGAAGCGTGACGTCGGGGTCAGCCTTTGCAAGCGGATCGTAGGGGACGCCGCTGTCTGTGAAGGTGATGATCGCTGAGGGGGCCTCATCCGCCGCATGGTCTGCGGGAGACTCTTTCGCCGTCTTGCCGCCCTTTGCTCCGGGTTTTACCGTCTCGATCTGCACGGTCACGTTGCCTGTCGCGGGGCTGTACGCGTAGCGCGCCACATTTACAAAGATCTCCTCGACCGCGATATCTATCTGCATCTGTATCTTCATCGGGCAGCCCGCCGCCTCAAGTTCCTCGTCGATCAAACCGAGGACCTTCGCCAGGTTGTCCGTCAAAGCCTCTATAGTAAGTTCCCTCATGTCCTGTACCTCTCAAACTCCATCCGGGCGTACTCCACGCCGCATCCGCTGTCTGTACCTGCGGTCCCCTGCGGCTCTAGTACTCCGTGTCCACGTGATCCACGCCGCATGCGGCCAGAAAAGCCTCCATGTCTGCTCCGTCGCGGATCAGCGCCACCTCACGAAAATGCCCCGTCTCCCTGTCCTTGAAGCCCGCGACCTGCTCACCTGTGCATATCGAGGCGCGGATGACAGGCTTCTCCCTTGCGGGATCATAATCGTACACAGGGCCTGCGCCCTTCTTTCCAAACAAATGACCAAACATCCGGATCCACCTCATTTGTCAGACTCGCGAAACGCTTCGCAGTTAATGCCGTAGCCCGTGCCTGGCTACGACGAGGCGCGTTATAAGACGGCTGCTTCGCAACCCCGTC
>JAGDDC010000313.1 GCA_017958245.1 Lachnospiraceae bacterium | reverse complement strand
GTGCCGGCCGCGATCGCCTTCGACGAGTCGATCACGCTTCCGCCGCCCACTGCGAGCACAAAGTCTATCTTCTCCTTCCTGCACAGCTCGATGCCCTCGTACACAAGCCCGCTCCTGGGATTGGGCTTTACGCCGCCGAGCTCAAAGTAAGGCAGGCCTTCCTTTTCAAGTGAGCTTTTCACCCTGTCGAGGAGCCCAGAGCGCACAACGCTGCCCCCGCCGTAATGGATCAGTACCCTGCTGCCTCCGAAGCGCTTTACGAGCGCCCCCGTGTCCTTTTCAGCGTCCTTACCGAAAGAGAAGAAAGTCGGTGAGTAAAACGTAAAGTTGTTCATGGGTTGTCTCCTTTCTTTATATAACAGGGCATATGGTCAAATGACCGGGCCCGCACCGGTACTTTATAAGCGTATTTCAAGTATATCATTTCCGGGTAATATATCCAAGTGTGTACTCCCGTTTTTCCCCAATTCCAAAAACCGCATAAATAGGGCATTTGCATGTTCACGATTACAAAATCATAAAAAACTCATTATTTTTAAAAAAAATGTATCCAAAAGGGTTAAGTCCCCTACCATATCATTCGATATATAAAGTGAGAATACAAAAAGAGAATAAAACAAAAGCTTACTTGGAGGAAATGAATATGAAGAAGATGACAGGATTCGTAGCAAAGGTTATGGCAGTTTTGGTAGTAGCAACACTCGTTCTTGGAACAAACGCAGTTAAGGCTTCGGCAAATGACGAGATCATGGCAGAGCAGACAGTTGCAGCTACAGGCGCAGCATTTGAGATAGCTCCCGCAGAGGAGAACGCAGAAGTTGAGGAGATCACAGTAGTTGAGGAGCCCGCAGCTGAGGAGCCCGCAGTTGAGGAGCCCGCAGTTGAGGAGCCCGTAGTTGAGGAGCTCGTAAAGGATTTCTACCTTTGCTTCTCGATCGCAAAGGCAGACAGAGTTGACAACAGCAACGGAACAACAGCTGAGTCAAAGGACATCAAGGATTACTTCCAGATCAAGGGCGTTGCTTCGAAGGAAGAGGAAAGCAGAAGGAACCCTAAGGACAACAAGAAGATCGACAGATACAACGTACTCATCAACGAGGCACAGGTTCAGGGTCTCATGGCAGAAGTACTCGGCACAGACAAGCTCACAAAGGTTCTCAACGAGACAAACGGCAGCAAGATCTCTTCCTACAGAGCAGAGAGAAACGAAAGCCTTGACGGATCAAGGAACATGATCGAGACAGTTCTCACGAACCTCGGAGTTATCGATGAAGTAAACGCAATGACACGCGCATTCGTTAGAAACAAGAGCAACGCAGCAGTTCAGAGCTTCCTTGCAGCAAAGTATCCCGAGATCAACTTCGACAACGACGACTGGTTCATCGACTGGTACGTAATGAAGACTCAGACCAACGGAATCCACGTAGACGGCGTTTTCGTAACAGTATACGACGCAGAGCCCGAAGTAGTTGAGGAGATCGAAGAGGTTGAGGAGACAGTTGAAGAGACAGTAGTTGAGGAGATCGCTCCCGCAACCGGCGCAGCAGTTGAGGAGATCGAAGAGTTTGAGGAGACAGTAGTTGAGGAGACAGCTGAGGTTGAGGAAACTGTTGAAGATACAGCAAATGACGAGATCGCAGAGGTTGAGGAGACAGTAGCTGAGGAGACAGTAGTTGAGGAGCCCGCAAGAAAGTTCGCACCCGCTCTTCCCTTCATCCCTCCTTACGAAGAGCCCGAAGCAGATGAGGAGATCGCTCCCGCAACCGGTTCCGCTATCGAGGCAGAGCTTACAGCAGACGACGAGAACCTGATCGATGTAGAGGCAACAGAGATCCCCGCAGGCGCAGTTGAGGAGATCACAGTTGATACACTTGCAACACCCGCAAGCACACCCGATGAGGCAGCTGAGGAGATCGAGATCGCTCCCGCAGAAGTTCCCGCAGGCGACGTACTTCCCCAGACAGGACTTCCCGAGGCAGCACTCTTCTACGAGTTCGGAGCAGCTTTCGTAGCACTCGGCGCAACAGTTATCGGCAAGACACTTCGCAAGAAGGAAGACTAAAGAAAACAACACATCCAAGTAAGCATAAAGAAGGACCCCCGACGAATAGAGATTCGGCGGGGGTTTTTCATTTGCCTTGAGCCGGGCATGCCCTAGCGGGCTGACCTTCTCTTCTTGTAATCGGCGTCTATCTTCGCCTTCCACGCGCCACCGGCCAGGGCCCTGCCTGCGTATGCCGGCGCGGATTCTCTCACCATCGAGACCGCTTGCTCAAGCACTTCATAGTTGAGTGCGGTCCCTTCCGCGTCACAGTTGTAGTTCGCCGCTCTGTCACGGCTGATGCCCATGCTGCCTGCCACTTCGACCGCGTCAATGTTGGCCCCGAGGAAGAGGAACTCCCAGTTGTACTTCTCCTTCTGACGCTCGATCATCTTCTTTACGTCCTTGAAGCTGTACTTCTTGCTGGCGTTCTCGAGTCCGTCCGTCGTGATCACGAACAGCGTCTTCGCGGGCCTGTCCTCGTCCCTGGCGTATTTGTGCACGTTCCCGATGTGGTGGATCGCCTCTCCCACGGCGTCAAGCAGCGCCGTACAGCCACGCACATAATACTCCTTGTCCGTCAGCTTCTTCACGTCACCGATCGGCACCCTGTCATGGATCACATCCACCTGATCGTCAAAAAGTACCGTGGAGACCACTGCCTCGCCGTCCTCCTTCTGCTGCTTCGAGATCAGCGAATTGAAACCTCCGATCGTGTCGGACTCAAGTCCGCCCATAGATCCGCTCCTGTCAAGGATAAAAACAAGTTCTGTAAGATTCTCTCTCATAGTCATTACCTCCGTAATCTCTGTGTTATGTCCTGTTGCTGAGGTAATTATATGATCTTTGAGTTTGGGCGAGGTCACTTGCGAGGCGACAAATTTTAATTTCTGTTGGATCTCCCTGAAACACTTCCGCGCGGGTCCCTGTTCACGACTTGAGGAGCCATGCGAAACCCTTTGCCATCCTTAGGTCCGGCTCCTTGAAATGATTCCCCGCGTTCCACTCGAGCACGGTTTTCACACCGCGGGCCAGAAGCAGCTCATGTGTCTCCCTGATGCGGTCCGCCACTGTCGCCATGACAGGGTTCTTCGTCTTCGCCTCCCTGTCGCCAAGGCTCAGATAGACACCAGTACTCCTCACCCCACTGTCTCTCAGGCTCTCCGTAAAGCCCGGAAACCACACGGAGGGCGAGGCAGCCGCCACGCCTTCGAAGAGATCCGACCTGCAAGCGCTCCACAAGGCAAAAGCCCCGCCAGCGAGTATCCTCCTATGTAGTACTTCCTTGATGTGTCCGTACAATTCTCAAGCACTTTCTCAAGCGTCTTCTCCGCGCCCTCGCCAAATGCCTCATCTCCAAACACCGCAGGCGCTCTCCACGGAGACAGGTCTTCGTTCCAGTTGTCTACCTTGAAAGCCCAGAGTGCAAAGTCTGAGCCTGACAGATCCCGGATCAGTGGTATCTCGCTGTCCATGAGGCTCAGATCATGTTCATCGACAGGCTGGATCAGGACCGTTTTCGACGACTCATCCCCAAATACTATTCTCTCCATACTTCCTCCCCGCAAATGAGGCCAGCCCGCAAGGACTGACCTCAGATCTTTTAAACTACCTTTACGACGCCTGGCTTCCGAGCAGCTGCTCGCCGTGTTCAAAGAGTGCCACGTTTATCTTGTATATGTCATAAGCTCTTCTCTCGATAAAATACTGCACTATGACGTCCTGTTTGCTGCAGGGCGACAGGGCATATCCCGCCCTCGAGAGGAGGTCCTTTGTGTCGTCAAGGTTGAGCTCGAGCGCGACCGCGAAAGCAAGCGCCGTAGCTTTGCTGGGATTCTTGGTAGTACCGCATTTGAGTTTTGAGAAGGCCTTTCTGTCGAGGTTCGCCCTCTTTTGCACCTCGACGTCGGTCAGTCCCCTCTCGTCAGCGAAGGAAAAGACAAGCTCCATAAAGCTCTTTTCGAGGTTCTTCACCACGTCTTCAAGGCTCCTTGCCGCCCCCGCCATGTACGCCTGGGACGCGGCCCCCGCCATGTACTCCCGGGACGCGCCGTCCGACATGTACTTCGGAAAAGAGCCGTCTGCAACGTACTCTCGGGACGCGTCGTCTGCGACATACTCTCGGGACGCGCCTTCTGCGACCTCTGCGCTTTCTTCCATCGCACGGGCTGCAGGCGCGCTTTCTTTGCTTGCATGGGGTGCCTCTAAGACTCCTTCCGTCGCACGGGCTGCATGTTTGCCCTTTCTTGCTCCGCGCCTTGATTCACCGTCGCCTCCGAAGAGTTTGTCTCTCACTGCAGCCGCAAACGACCTTCTCTCTCCACCCGGCCTTCTGTCTCCCGGGCTTCCGTAGAGATTCAGGTTTTCAGCGACAGCCTGCGTCTCCACATAGTTGTCGTTTATATACTCTTCGATGTCGCCGTAGAGTGCGGATGACAGCGAGAAAGACTCCTTGTCATACACCACGAGGCTGAGCTCGATATCGTGATCTGACATGAAGCTCTCTATCTCCGAAAGAGCGATCTTCAGGGCCGTGTCCTTTGGAAAGCCGTAGCTGCCCGATGCCAGGAGAGGGATCGCAAGGCTTTCAAAGCCGTTCTCCAGCGCAAGACGGAACACGTTCCTGTAGCAGCTTCTTATGATCTCCTCCTCGCCCGAGTTTCCTTCCTGCCAGGGAGTCCCCACAGTGTGAATGATGTGGCCCGCGGGCAGATCGAAACCCTCGGTGACGACCGCCTGTCCGCACCCGATCTCACCGATCTCACGCCTCCTTGCAAGGAGCTTTTGCGAGCCTGCGGCCTCGTAAACAGCAGCGTCCGTCCCCGCGCCGTACCCGGGCGTCTGAGACGCCGTGTTCACTATGGCGTCGACCTTCATTTTTGTAATGTCGTTTCTAACTATCTGAAAAGGCATGTCTCTCTTCTCCAAAACATATTTATTACTTTATCTTTTCTCTTATCAAGTCTATGATATCGCGGTCAGCCGGGAGCCAGTCCACGTCTGAGAGTTCGTCGGCGGTCAGCCAGCGCGCCGCCTCGGCCTCCTTCAGTTCCAGCTTGCCTGAAACGACCTCGGCCCAAAAGCAATCCATCGACAAATGGAAAGAGGGGTAGTCGTATTCGATCGTTTTGATCAGGTCACCAACTCTTATCCCGGCTGTGAGTTCCTCTCTGATCTCACGGACCAGTGCTTCCTCAGGCGTCTCCCCGGCCTCTATCTTCCCGCCCGGGAACTACCATTTGCCCTTGTAATCGCCGTAGCCACGGGCCGTGGCAAATATCCTGTCCCCGTCTCTTATGACTGCTGCCACCACACGCACTTGCTTCAAGGTGTCGTTTAAGTTCTTGCGGGGATCACCGTTCCGGGCAGATCTCTTGTTTTCTTTGCCGTTAAGATCGCTCATTCTTCTCGTCTCCTGTCTACTATATTGTATCATAGTAAGCGCGCCCTTTCATAGCATTTCTCGGAATCCCGATGTCTTTTTTGCAGGCTTGAAAGAAAAAAAAACATCGGAATTGAGCTTTTTGCCTGTTTCCGATGCTTTTGGCCTATTGTTCGTGCAGTTTGTAGTCGATGTCCTCGTTGATGATCTCTATCATGACTGCGGCGAAGCGGGGATCGAACTGCGTCCCTGCGCCCTTCTCAAGCTCCGACCTGACCACGTCCTGGGGTATGAAGCCCCTGTAGCTCCTGTTGCTGGTCATGGCGTCGTAGGATCCGCGACAGCTATGATCCTTGCCTCCTCGGGTATCTCCTCGCCCGAGAGGCCGTCGGGATAACCCCTGCCGTCGAAGCGCTCGTGGTGCCATCTCGCGCCGGTGGCGAGCTTTGGCATCTCCTTGATGTTCTCAAGGATCTTCGCCCCCCTCTCCGGGTGCGTCTTTATCTTCGGTAGCGCCAAACCACTCGAGATCTGCAAAATCCCAACCGCCGGCCGATTCACTACCGGTTACTTTTACTGTAGCTGAGCCTTCAACTTCTTTATAGAGTACAAGACGTCCGTTTATTTGGCTTATATCCCAATTGTACAAATGGAAGTTTGAGTGTTCCTGAGTAACATGCCATCCAATAACGTATCTCTCATCCTCAGGGTTAAGATTTCCAACCTGGCAAGTTCCGTTTCC
>JAGDDC010000312.1 GCA_017958245.1 Lachnospiraceae bacterium | reverse complement strand
TTTTTCGCATATGGCTGGTTTCCTTTCGGTTTTTCTAGGCACCCCTTTGCACGCCGGGGCAAAAACACTTCTAAGACTTATATCGTCATAAGTCATAAAAAGCTTAACAAAAAAAAGGACTCCGAGATGTCTCAGAGTCCTTTCCTGTTTTAGTTGTCAGATCCGGGCTTTACGCCCTGTCCGGGTCCTGCGATCAAGGTTCAACGGGATCGGGTTCTTCGGGCTCAACAGCTGCTGCTGCGGGATCCTGTGCGAAACCTGTTACATTGCCGTCACTGTCAACTGTGAAAGTGATCTTCCTTATAGCTGAAGGACGAACAACTTCGGTCTCTCCGGTCTTCGAAGTCTTAACCTTAACGCCTGCACGTCTTACGATCATCGTGAACTCGGAAAGTGTGCCTTCCTGAGCAGCGGGCTTGTCTGTGCTGCCTGTTACGGAGTACTTGTTGGTCTTCGTAACCTTAGCAGCCTTGATAGCCTTGCCGCTGAACTTCGTCCACTTAACCGTAGCGAAGTCAACATTAGCTACGTCTGATGTCTTAACGAAAGCGTACTCATAAGCCTTGGCTGCGTCGTCACCCTCTGCGTTCTCAAGCTTGAAGCTGATGGTAGCGCCGGTCGTTACAGCGTTGTCCTTGATAACAGGAGCAGCTGCCTTAGCCTTAACCTTGAATAAAACTGCCGTATTGACTGCCGAAGCGGGCTTGCCAACACCTGCAGACTTCCTGTAGTATACGTAGAAGTCGCCTGTGATCTCGCCTGCAAGTTCGTCAACGAGGATGCTCTTGATCTTCTTCTTCGTGAACTTACCGGCGTTGTTTGCCTCATTCTCCTTGTCGAACTTAGCGGGAACGTAATCCGCTGTATCAACCGTAAGAGTATCCGATGCAGCGTTCTTGTTGTAAGGAAGAATGGTGTGCCATGCACTGAGCTCTACAGCAGCGCCTGTAGCAACCTTCTGTGTAGCAACAGCGTAATCATAACCGTTCTTTAATGCAAGTGCGCCGATCTTCTCGTCGAACTTAACCGTAACAGCCTTGCCCTGCTTCTTGAGGCTAACCTTAGCGATAGGCGAAGGACGAACTCCTGTCGATCCGCTTGTTCCGGGAACGAAGAACTCAACCTGTAACTTAGCGCCTTCTGATATCTGATTGAGAAGATCCTCGAGGATAAGACCGGTGAATGCGGAACCGTCAGCTGCAGTAACAGTATACTTCTTTGCTTTCTTGTCGTATACGGAATACTTGAAAGTCTCTGCTGCAGTGAACGTCTTCTTGTCTTCTGCGGTAGCGCTCTTAACTTCTACAGCAACTGCATTTCCACCGAGAACTGCGTAGTTAACGGTAGCGGTAACCTTGCCGATCGAAGTCTTGGAAACAACGATATCAGGCGTATACTCAGCCTTCGTGATCTTGTTGCTCGTAGCGAAGAGCTTCAGATCCTTGTTGCCCTTGTAGTTGATGCCCTTGGTCTTGTCCTTAAGTGAGAAAGCAGCTGACGAAGAAGCAGCGATGGTGATGGTTGCATCTGCCTTGCCCTTCTTAGCGCTGTCCTTGTCACCGAAGTTCAGGATGTTGAGCTTGATTTCCTCTGCGGTGGTGTTCGTGAACACGATTGCTTAGGATCCGGCGTCGTAGGTCCAGCTGTAATCCGTACTCTTAGCTGCAGCTGTCTCTTCTTCTGCGGCCTTAGCCTTGGAAGCCGAGAAAGCGAGTCCAGCAAAAGCAAAAAGCGCAAGTACGAGGATTGCAGCTTTTAAACTAAAATTTTTCCTCATATGTTTTACCTCCTTGTTGGTTGAATCCTGCCGGACACCTTCCTTTGTATCCGACATGTGAGAAAGTACCATCCTTCCGCGACGGGTGTACGGGGCCCGCGAGGTGAGACAATACCTGGATGTTTCAGCCGCCAGGCTGCTCACGCGATAAGTAAAGCAAATACATAACAGTTACAGAACAGAACTCACTTGTAACTCATTATCTGATTATAATATCGGCTCCGACAAAAGAGTACTTAACCCCAAATGCAATAAAACATTTTGTTTTATAAGGAAGTTACAACGGGGCCGAGTTTTCACTCTTTGTGTAGAGTACTTGTAAACTATTATATTTCGAAACTATGTCATTCATTTGTCACGAGAAGGTTCTCTCGGATCGTCTTTTCGAAACCTGTTACCCTCAAATGATCCTACCATGACTTGAGTATCGACTTCCTCTCAAGCGGGTCGAGGGAGGCTATCCTCGGGTCCTCGTAGATCGAGTCGCCCTTCACGTGCGTTGTCGATATCTCCTCGAAGATCGCGCCGCCCTTTGAGGTGAAGTCGTGGCTCTGTCCTCTGAGCACGGTCTGCATATCACCGGGCTTCATGTAGATCTTCTTTCCCTCGAGCGTCACCTCCAGATCTCCGTAGAGCAGCTGGAAGGTCTCCTCCTTCTGCCTGTGGAGATGACTCGGGTGCTTCTGACCGGGCAGTACGATGATGAGCTTCTTGCAATACTCCCTGTTGACTATGTTTATGATGATAGCGCCGGTGCTCCTGAAATGCTCCATGCCGAAATGATGCGACAGCTCGACCTCGAAGTTGTCTCCGAGCGCTATCCCCGCCTCGTAGAGCATACCCTTTGCGTCATGGATCACGTCTCTCATGATATTGATTCCGGTGATCCTGCGGCTCTCTCTGAGGGCCTCGTTCTCCGCGTAATCATGGCTTGCGACCGCTCCCTCGGCATAATCCGTGCAGCTCGTCTGCCCGTCTGCGCAGGGCATTGCAAAGAAGACGTCCTCCCTGCCTATCACATCGCCCTTCTTTATGGGATGAGCCGCGTACACGCCTCTCATGAGCGAGTGGAGTGAATCGAGTTCAGCCTGGCTCACATACTTGTCGCCCGGCTTTTTCAGGGTGCAGAGCTCCTTCGCTTCGAGGATCGACATGACCCATTTGTCTGCCTGCTCGGGGTTCATTGAGTAGGCATTCAGCTTGATCGTGTCGGTGGGGAGCCCCACGTGCCTCTCAAAGAAGGCCGCTCCCTTCGCGAGCGCCATCATCCCGACTATGTTGTCGTCCGGGGCCTCGTGTCCCGAGTAGCCTATCGATATCTCGGGATATCTCTTTCTCATCCTGTCGATAAAGTCGAGCTGAAGTCTCTCCTTGGGTGCCGGATACTCCGCCACGCAGTGCATGAAAGCGAACTTGCATCCCCTGTGTGTCAGGAAGTTATATATCTTGTCTATGTCGGAGAGCGTCTTGCCTCCGGTGGAGACTATGAGCGGTCTGTTCGATGAGGCCGCCTTCTCGAGCAAAGGCCAGTCCATAGCCGAACAGCTCGCTATCTTTATGATCTCAAGCCCCTGATCCAGGCACAGATCCACGCCGTTCTCGTCAAATGGCGTACTCATGGGAAGCATCCCCTCGACCCGCACAGCGTCTACGAGACGGTCGAAATCCTCCCTCGCAAGCCTTGTGCTCTCAAACCTTGCCACATGGGGGACGTCTGTCCTTCCCTTCACGTCCGGGTGCAGGAAGGTGTCGAGATCGCGGTACTGGAGCTTTACTGCAGCTCTTATGTTGTACTTTCTCGCGATCCTTCCCATCGCCTTTATGATGTTCACGCCGTGTTCAACGCTTCCCTGATGGCTGTTTGCCATCTCGAAGATGAACAGATCCTTAAAGATCGTGTTATCGTTCATGCACTCACCCCTTCTCTTTTTCCGCTTATAAAGCGGAGTCTCCTTGTGTCATCAGGCGTTCCTCTTTCCGAGGCAGCCTAAAGCTTCCTTGCGATATCGAGCGGCAGGCTTCTGTCGTCTATATAGTAATCCGCGTTTGGCTTGCCAAAGACAAGCTCGTGGTAGCGCACGCCCCACTCGGAAAGCCTCTTTTTCGTAAGCTCCGTCCAGTCTATCCCCGTGGCGTAGCCTCTTGCCGTGTGGAGCACTATCGTGTTTCCTTCATCATACAGCCTGTTGACAGTGGCGATCATCTCCGTATCGGGCTCTGAGAGGCTGTAGTCGTTGTTTGGCTCGAGCTTTGCTATCACTCCGTCTATGTCAAACACAAGCCTGAGCTTCCCTTCCTGAGCCCTCGCCCTCAAATCTCCTGACACGCTGTCTTCCGCAGTGCAGGTTCCCTTTAGGCTTACCTGCGATCCGCCCGTTCCCGGGCCCGATGCGCCTTCCTCTTTGATCGCCGCCTCTGCTCTCCTTAATTCTTCCTCCGTATCTATATCATAGTTCTCCTGCATCGGATATCCAAGTATTTTCTCCCCGGTCATGGAATTCTTCTCAAGTATCGTCCGCGCCCTCACGACATCTATGCAGGCGTTCTGCGAAAAAGCCATGGGAAGCTCCTGCCTTGGCATGTTGTAAGCTTCCTTGATGTCCCTTAGGATCGGCGATATCCTTCCGGTTGTATTGTCATACCACCACATCTTGTACGGGGTCTCTGCCGCCGGAGCGAGCGACCTCACCGAATCCGCGTGCGGGTCGTCGATCAGCATCCTTATCATGGCATCTATATCGGAAATCCTTCGCTTCGGATAGGTCGGACGAAGATGCACCACTATGTCGGCCTCATATCCCTCTTTCTCCTTCAGATACGTCAGTGCATGCCTGAACACGTCGATATCGAGGGCGTCGTCGGTCGCAAACTCTGCGGGCCTTATGAAAGGCACCTCCGCGCCGTACTGCCTTCCTATCTCGGCGTAGCGCTCACTGTCCGTCGAAAGGATGGTCCTGTTTATGAGTGAGGACGCGAGGGCGTGCTCAACCGAATACGCAAGCAGAGGCTTGCCCGCGACAGGCCTTATGTTCTTGTCTTTAACTGATTTGGATCCGGACCGTGCCGGTATGACAGCGAGTATGTTCAAGCTTTCTCCTCCTCGGGCGTCTTTATTTGCAGACCGCTTCGGCCCGCTGCCCGCAAATGCTCATCAAAGGCCAAATTCCAGGCCGCTCAGGTAGAGCCCGGCCCCTCTTATCGCATCAAATGCAAGACGTTGCTGCTTCACCCCGCTCAAGGGGTCCGACTGCGACAGTCTGAGTCTGCTCACCGCCTCCGCTATGTCGCTCACGCCGTAATTGTTGATCAGAGGGTACAAAAGAGCGGATTCGCAGGTCTTTCTCGCGCGTCTTAAGAAGTCCGCGTCTTCGTCCTTCACGGTGCCGGACAGTATCCTGTCGCATATCCTAACTGCCTCCGCAGCCGCTTCTATGAGCATCGCAAGCTCGGCCTTCGACCTTCGCACCGCCGCGTCAAAGAGTGCCTCCTCGTTCCCGTCCAGGAAGAAGGGAAGCGAGCCAAGCGCAGACTCAAAACAAAAGTCAACCTCTTCTCCCGTCTTGCCGAGGCAGTACTCATCGATCGCCTCTCTCAGCGTCATGATCTTCGTGCCCTTTATCTTTGCGCCGCCCTCGGTGGCGTCTATGACCTCTATGTCTTTCTTCAGGTCCTCTATCACCTCGACGGCGTTCTCAAACCAGCGAAGATACCCAAGCCAGTCACTCCTGGTCCTCACCTTCCCGCCGTATATGTCCTCGACATACTCGTTTCCGATCTCGTTGTTGATGCCCGCGGACTCGACCGCCCCCGCGTGCGTAGCCTCACCGCTGTATGCCAGGTCCTGACCTATCAGTATGATGTGCTTCATCCCGAGCTCGTAGCATATGGCAAATGCTGCCGTCGCGACGCTACCGCCGCTCCCGATGAGGTTCGGGATCTCCTTGCCGCAGGCCTCGTACAGCCTTCTCTCGTAGTCCCTGCAGTTGTAGATGAACTTCCGCGCCTTGTGACGCCCGACTATCTCAGGGTTTGACTCGCAGTCAAAGACGTGAGGCACCGAAAAGGCCCTCTCGTCACCGTAGTTTGCCATGGGCTTTATGGGTTCTATCGTGATCCCAAGATCCGGGATGATGTCTCTTGCGAGAAGGTATTTCATGGCGGTATCGACCGCAAATATCAGACAATGCCCCTTTGCTTCCCTGAGCAGTTCTATGTTCCTGTCAAGCGACGGTCCTGCGGCCACTATGATCACCGGGACCTCGCGGGGCAGTATCTTTCCCAGCTCGTTTACAAGGTTCGACTTTTTTAGTATATGCAGGTTTTTCAGGACGTTCTTTGCCGCGTCCTCCTTGAACCTCTTCAAGGTGTTCTTGTTCACCATGATCCGCTCGCGGTTTGCCCTTATCACGGCGAGGAAATCCGCGTACTCACGCGCGTAGATCTCGTCGTAGAAGGGGTGACAGCAGACCGTCATGCTCTCCTGGAGATAATAGTCCACGTGCTCCGCCAGTTCGTCGCGCAGCGTGATCAGGTCGTCCTGCCCGGGTTCATAGGCTATGAAGACGCTGTCGTCAGTGAGCCTTCCGGAGATCGCATCCACTATCCTTCCGTCACCGCAGCCAAACAGACAGACCACGGATCTCACGTTCTTTATCCCCAAGTTCCCCGCAAATGATTCCGCCTGAGCCGAAAGCTCCTCCTCGCTTGGGCGTGTTGCGTACTTCTGTCTGATCATTTCGATCACCGAAGCCGCAGCCTTCAGCTCTCCTCTTATGTCATCGCTCTGTCCTGCGAGCATTGCAAGCGTTCTCTTCATACCCGCGAGTATTACCGCGAGGTCCTCAGCGGATGCGGACGCCGAAGCAGTCTCAAAAAAAGTGTCATAAACACGTGTAAGGGGCTTTGCGAGCCCCGCTGTTTCGTTTTTTAAATCTGCTTCATCGCCCGGATCGTCTGCAAGAGCTTCAAGCTTCCTGCACAGGAGATACAGGTAGGTTTCGTTCATCATCATTTCCCCGTTTAAAAAAAGGGGCAGCCCCATAAGGACTGCCCCTTCTGATAGTATTGACTTCGCGAGTCGCCAAGGCAGCTTATCTGAGGAGTGTAAGAACACCCTGAGTAGCCTGATTCGCCTGAGCGAGCATCGACTGGCCTGCCTGCTGAAGGATCGAATCCTTCGAGTAGGAAACCATCTCGTCTGCCATGTTGACGTCACGGATACGGCTTTCAGCTGCCTGCAGGTTCTCTGCTGTGTTATCAGCGTTAGCGATCGTATGCTCAAGACGGTTCTGGATAGCACCGAGATAAGATCTTGATCTCGAGATGTTAGTAAGAGCAACATCGAAATCGGTTACTGCCGATGTGAATGCTGTGTAAACAGACTCATCGAAAGTATCTGCCTCATCCATAGCGGTGAGTGCTTCGTAAACCTTGTTGAGTGTACCGGAATCAGAAGAGATATCAACTGCATCATCTTCCTCAGCGCCGGGATAGTTGAGCTTGTGGATATCGAGTGTACCCATCTTGAAAGCGATGGACTGGGTCGAGTTAGCGCCTACCTGAAGGTGAGCGTAAACATCGTCATCCATGTTTGCAAGAGAGATAACTGTCGAGTTCCTTGTAGCACCTGCATCAGAAACATCAAGTTCAGCGAGGTCACCGATGATGCCGAGGAATTCGGTCTTGCCATCGCCGGTTGTGAAACCATCATTGATCTGCTCGTTCGAAGCGAAGAGCTTCATGGTGTTGAACTCGGTTGTGGAACCGATACGGCTGATCTCGAGTGCCAGCTGTGACATCTCCTGGTAGATTGACCAGCGGTCTTCGTTAACGTTGGTGTCGTTTGCGCCCTGTACAGCGAGCTCTCTCATTCTCTGGAGAATGGAGTGAACTTCGTTCAAAGCACCTTCACCTGTCTGAATGAGGGAGATACCATCCTGTGCATTGGTAGAACCCTGATTCAAACCTCTGATCTGTCCACGCATCTTCTCACTGATGGAGAGGCCTGCAGCGTCATCGCCTGCGCGGTTGATTCTGTAACCACTTGATAACTTCTCTGTTGACTTGCTTAAGTTTCCGTTTGTAATACCAAGCTGTCTGTTGGTATTAGCTGCTGACATGTTGTGTTGTACTATCATAGTTTTTCCTCCTTGAATTTGTAGTGGCGTCCTTGCCACAGTGTTAGGGTTGACTGGTTACGCGCCCCGCCCGGCCGTACTCCGTTTGGAGCAAATCTTTTTATTTTGCTTTACTTGATATATATATCGGAGGGGTAAAAGGATTACTTAACCCCCTTGACATAACTTTTTTTAAAAAACTACTTTTTTTTGTCACAGAAGTAAGACTGCCCGTCCTGATGCGTTCCCGCCATGTTCTTGTAGTAGGCCACGGCCGTCTTGTTGCTCACGCGAAAGTCCTTGATCTTCTTCCTGCCGGCGCTAAGAACAATCTGCAGGCGCTTGCGGTTGCTCTCCTCAAGAGCCTGGAGCGATGTGCTCTTCCTCGTGATGTCAGCGATGAGCTCCTGAAGCCTCTCGATCTCCGCGCGGTAGTCATCCTTGCGCTCCTTGAGCTCGTCCGACACGTGCGAGTAGACCTCCTCGAAACCCTCGTCAAGCTTCTCGAGCCTCGTGAGCAGTTTGTCCTTCGCCGCAAATGATGCCTCGAAACCGGCCTCGTCGAACGTCTCGCCCGCGAGGGCCTCCTCCTGCTTCAAAGTCTCCTCAAGGAGCCCGTCGAGGACCTTCGTCTTCTCCTCCAAAGAGGTCGTCAAAATACCTATATAAGCTCTGTCATCCATCAGACCGGCCTTTCCCGAAAGACTTGCGGGGATCTTCCCCGAAAGCCACGTCATAAACTTAAGAAACGGTCACCCCGCAGGGTGACCGTTTAAGATCACTGGTTAACTGCTTTGGCAGCAGGCTCAATCACAAATCGGACCGACTGTGTACCGGGCTTTACCTTGTTCCTCACCATGACTTCCTTCCAGGTATCACGCATCTCGCGGATATACTTCAAGGCTTCCTCGAGGATCTCGGCGTCTTTCTTTATGTTTGCTTCAACGAGCCTTCTGTATATATAATCATACACTCTGTCGAAGTCCTTTGCAACCGGATATTTGAAGTCGAGCGTTGCCCTAAACTCAGCAATTATGTTTTCAGCCTTTACGATGTTCAGATTGGTCTTTGCTATGTCTTTCTTTTCCATAGCCGCAAGCGCTATGTTGCAGAACTTTATGGCTCCCTCATAGAGCATGAGTGTGAGCTCAGCGGGTGATGCTGTCTGGATCGAATTGTTTTTATAAGCCATTGCTGCGTTACTGGTCATAACGTCCTCCTTCTCTGCTTTTTCCATGCAGTTGTGTTTTTTTCATCAGGTTCCGAGCATGTTTGTCAGCTGGTTCTGTTTGTTCTGAAGATCAGCCATCGCCTTCTCCATGTTGGAGAACTGTTTGTAGTATCTCTCCTCCATGTCTGCGAGTCTTGTTTCCCAATCACTGATCTGAGTGTCATATTCTCTCACCTGATTCTGTATCGACTTATCGTTGTAAAAAGTTAACGCCGAACTTATGGTCGATACCTTCATTTTGTCCGTGAGTGTCGAGTAAAGCTTCGACATGATGCCTGCGAGAGCCTTCGCAGTGGTCTCCGGATCTTCAGCGAGCGATTTCTTGAGCATGTCTGCCTTGTCCGCGTAGAGCGAATCCTCTGCGTCCCCGTAGATATGGAGCTTGCCCTTCTCGGTGTAAGCGCCTGTCACAACGCCGAACGAAGAGAGTGAGTATTTCTTGCCGTCGATCTCTATGGATTCCGGGAGCGAAGATCTCATGGCGGATACGAGGCTCTTCAAGGTCGTGTCGCCCCTGAGGAGCGAATCCTTGATCCTGTTGTCCCAGAGCTCGACTTCCTTCTCGGACATGTCTTCCCTCTGTTCCTCGGTGAGCATCGCGTAATCCTTGGCGGATTTTGCGTTGTATGCGCCGTTCATTTCCTCAAGAAGCTCGTTGTAGCCCTTTATGAATTCCTTAAACTTGTCGTATACCGCGTCAACGTCGTTGGATACGGTGAGGGTGAGCATCTGGCCGACCTCTGTCGTACCCGAGATGTTGATCGTGAGACCGCCTGCAGATACGGAACTGCTCTTTGATGTGAGCTTTGCTCCGTTGAGCTCTATCAAGCTGTCATCAGCCTTGCGGACTATCACGTCACCCGACTCGACTCCGTTCTCCGCAACGTCCTCGGTTATCTCCATGAGTCCGAGTGCTTCAAGAGCCGTGCCCGAGTCACTTGTGAGGGTGAATCTGCTGTCCGTGCCGCTGTCCTTGGAGCTCAAGAAGATCCTTGACTGCTTCTCGTCAAAGTTTGCCTGTATGCCCTTTGAGGAGAGCGCGGACATGAGCGACGAAACCGTCGTGTCCTCTGTAGTTGTGATGGTCTCTTCCTTCCCGTAGCCTTCGCCGGTCTTTACGGTGAAAGTCGTTCCAACGTTGATACCGAGCTCCGAGAGCTTCATGTCACCCTTTATGGAGCTTGCGGACATATCCTTGCCGGTCACGAACTGCGACGAAGCAAGCTGCTCAACCTTGAGAGTGTATGAACCGTTCGCTGCCGTTGTCGCTGTCGCCGTAGCTATCTGATCGTTTGAGGATATAGCCTTCTTGGTCATATAGCTGCCCTGCAGCTTTAAGTTCGAGAGCTTCTCGGTGTAGAGAGAGTAGATCTTGGTATTTAAACCTTCCCACTTCTCTTTCTTCCACTCGAGCTTTGTCTTCTTGTTCTCAACGTTCGTCTTCTTCAATGTCTGTGCAGACATCAATTCTTTAACCACGGCGTCGGTATCGAGACCCGAGATCATACCTGACAATCTGATAGGCATGTGTACCTCCTTTCAGCCACCAAAAGGCGTGGCTACGTCATCTCTTCTCGTCGACTACCATGCCGAGGAGATCGTACAGCTTGCTGATCATCTCAAGAGTCTCCTCCGAAGGTATCTCCTTGATGACTTCCTGAGTGTCGTTGTCGATGATCTTGATCGAGATCCTGTTTGTCTCCTCATGGTACGCGAACTGTGCGTTCGTGTGTCTGAACCTTGCCTGCTTGTTCGCCATGTCGATAGCGGACTTCATGTCCTTCTCGCCCGGCTGGCGACCGTCGGTGTTGGTCTGGCCTTCCGATACTCCGTTGACTGCCACAGGCGTAACTGCCTGATGAGGCATGGTGAAAGGTACCGGCTCTGCCGGTGCAGACGAAGTCTGCGGTCTGATACTTTGATATGTGCCCTGTGCACTTCCCATTACTTCTAAACTCATTTCGCACCTCCATGTGATTTGTGAGCCTTTACGGCTTGCCTTGTTGTTACGGTATGCTTTCCTTTGCATACACACGTGCTATAGCTACTCTTACTATGTTTATCGGCATGTTCTAAAGAAAGTTAACACTTTTTTTGTAAAATTAAATAAGCCGCAGATCATTTGCAGTTTTCTCTGCGTCATGGTCTGCGGCACATGTTTTTAGTTGTCAGATCTTGAAGAGCTCCTCGACAGCCTTCGTGTCGACTTCCGCGATAGCGGCCTTCTTGTTCTCAGCCTCGATCTGGAGGAAGATTTCCTTCCTGTATACAGGGATGCTCTTCGGAGCCCTGATACCGATCTTTACCTGATCGCCCTTTATCTCGAGTATCGTGACTTCGACGTCACTGCCGATCATCACGGATTCGTTGACTTTTCTTGAAAGTGCAAGCATCAGCAGCCCCCTTTCTGCTCCTTGAGAGCGTTGAGTTTCTCGTAGATCTTGTACTTGATCTCATAGTCGGGGTTCTCGGCGATGACCTGGCAGCCTTTTCTCGTGTCGCTGTTTATGATGATGGGCGCCTTCAGGTTCGTCGTCATCTGCGTGATGTCAGGCGATACCGTGACGGTGACGAGCACTGTCAGGTTCTCTTCCCCGAGCTCGCCGAGCGGAGCTATCAGCTCGTCGTCCACGATCGGGTTGTAGTCCTCGTATACGAGGGTAGGGATTATGACCGGGAAAGCAAGTCCCGGCTCATCGAGGCTCTGGAGCCACGATATGGACGGTCTGGTGCCGTCTTCCTCAGTGTTGTAGAGCAGAGTGAACTTCTTGAGGTCCGTCAGGCCAAGCATCCCCTGTTCAAATGTTATGACCTTGTCGTCGTCAAGCTCGATCTCCCCAAAAATCCGTGTGCTTACCTTCATGATGTCCGTCCTTTCTTATATAGTCTTTGTACTGCCTTCATAATATCTATGATACACGAATCATCTCAGATAGTCGAGCAAAGTATTCTGAACTACCTTCGATGCCGCTGAGAGCGATGCGTTGTACACCGTCTGCATAGCGTTGTAGTTGACAACGGTCTCCACTATGTCCGCGTCCTCGTTCTGAGACATGAGGTCCGTGAACTCTACCTGCTGTGTCGCGAGCCTGCTCTCTGTGAGCTCCACGCGGCTGTATCTCGTGCCTATGTCGGAGACGGACTCATTTACGACGCCCTCCTGCTCTCCCATGATCCTTATGCCGCGGTCGAACTGCTTCCTGAGAAGGCCTTCCTTGAGGTCGAGCTCCGTCTCGAGCATATCCTTTATCTCTGCGAGCTTCGCCTTCTGTTCGTCGTTCACGCCCTCCTCGAGCATATACTTGTCGATCCTTGCGATCTCAGCCTTCACGAAGTCTACTGCGGACACGGCGTTCACTATGTCGTCAACGCATCTTCCGAGATCGTGCTTGAAGGCCTCCTTGCCCTGAACGTTCACCTGCATCTTCTGGTTGAAGCTTATCTCGTAGGAGATCCTCTGATCCTCTGTGCGGTAGCTGATCATCTTCTCCTCGCGCACTTCCTCGTCCTCGATCTTCATGTCGAGCACGTCGCAGTCAAAAGAATGCTCCGGCCTGAGCTCGTTCTTCTTGAAGGAGTTCTTCTCGTAGGTGATCTCTATGTCCTTGTCGCGGAACTTCTCGTACATGCTGCTGCCGAAGATCACCTCGCCGGTGTCCTCGAGGAAGATGATCTCGTCGGGATCGGGCTTGTAAGCCCTTGTATTTGTCGAGTTCATGACCGAGAGGTCGTTCTCGGAGAACTCCTCGTCGTACTGAAGGTTGCCGTCATCGTCGTAGATGTACTCGCCGTCCTCGTCGACTGCGGGGATCATGAGCCTGATGGCAGCGGGGTCGTCGTCGTCCTCGACCGACTTGAGCGTATCGTAAGCGAGCTGAAGCCTGTAAACCGAATTGCTCTCGGCTCTCGATGAAGTATCGAAGGCATCGAGGTCGTCCAGATCGAACTCGGTCAGGTCTGCCGTGTTCGTGATCCTCTCAAGTATCTCTATGTTGTTGAAGGTCTTCCTCTCGGTTATGGTGTAATCGAGAGTCTCCTCGTCCTCAGCGAAGACAAGGCTCTGGTTCGTCTTGTAGCCCGTGAAGACGTAGCGGCCCGCGTAGTTTGCGTTGCCCTGCTGGTTGATCTGGTCAACGAGCTGCACAAGGTTCGCGCCGATGTTCGCGCGGTCGTCCTTGGTGAGCGTGTCGGTAGCACCCTGCACACAGTAGGTGTGGAGCTGGGTTATGATCTCGCTCGTGGATGTGAGCGCGCTCTCCGTGGTCTCCATCCAGGACTTTGCGTCCTTGATGTTTCTCTCGTAGTACTGGTCGAGCTCGGCAAGGTTGGTGCGGAGCTTCAGGGCTCTCACGGCAACGATCGGATCGTCCGAGGGGCGCTGGATCTTCAGACCCGTCGAGTACTGCTCGTCGAGCTTGTTCAGCGAGTTCTTGTTGCCGTTTATGTTGTAGAGCATGTTGTTTGTCATCATCCTGTTAGTGATACGCATACTCTTTTCTCCTTTCCGAAGAGCTTGTCAGCAGGGATCAGACGCCTGTCTCGTTGATCAGCTTGTTGTAGATCTCGTTCATGGTGCTTATGACCTTCGACGAGAGGTTGTAAGCGTTCTGGAACCTCACAAGGCTCATGGCCTCCTCGTCTATGTCGACTCCCGATACTGAGAGTCTCTGGTTCGCGATGGTAGCTATGATGTCCGCCTGGTTTTCCGAGAAAGCAGCCGACTTTGATGTGTCGACGCCGAGCTCGGCAACGAGCGACTGAAGGAAACCCGAAGGGCTGCCCTGCTTGAACATCGAGACCTTGTTCTTAAGAGCGATGAGCTGCATGATGATGTCGTTCTGCTCGACACCGTCCACCATGTTCACCGCCGTGGTCACCTTTGAAGGATCGTCGTACACTGCCTTTGTCACGCCGAATCTTCCGGCTGTCATAAGGTAGTAGCTTCCGTAGTTCTTGTCCTCCTCCTCGACAAAGAAATCACCCGTCTTGCTGGAGAAGATCACCTCGTTGTCTATATCGTCCTCAGAGCGCTCGAACACGAAGTTCTCGCCGGTGAGGAGATCGGTAGAGTTGAAGTAGTCGAGGGCGGGCTCGTTGTTTAAGTCGACTCCGGTCCTTACTATGTCGTTGTACTCCTTCGAGAACACCCTGGTGAACTCGTCGAGCTGCTGCATATAGTAAGCGATGCCCTTGTACTTGATGCTCTTGCCCACCGCGACGTCTATGTCATCGACGTCCTTTCTCAGCTCCTCGTCGAGTGCGAACTCATATACGAACTTGCCGTCCGCGTCCTCGGTCACTTGGAAGCCGTTGTAGGTGTACTCTCTGTTTCCAATGTTGATGATACCCGTCTGTGCGATGTGGAGCTGCTCGATCTTGTTGACGCTCGTGTCGGTCACGAACACGTGAGTGTCTCCGTAACTTGCGGTCGACCTTCCCTCAAAATGCACCTGGTTGTTGCCGTCGCGCACCTCGAAGATGGCCTGCATGCTGCCGCCGTTTACAAGAGGGTTGAAGCTCTGTCCGTTGGACCACTGCAGATCGTAGAGTCCGTTGATATCCGACTGGTTGAGCTTGTCGGTCCTGGGGACCGCCTTGAGCTGCTGGCACTCGTAGGTGTCGACCAGCGTGTTGTCGCCTATCTTTATGGTGTAGCTCGTGACTCCGACGTCGTCTCCCACGACTTCTTCCTTGACGGAGATCGTGAAGATCCTCGAGAGCTCATCGACGAGCAGGTCTCTCTGGTCGCGGAGGTCATTTGCCTTCTCACCGGTGACCTCGAGAGCGTTGATCTGTCTCGTGAGTCCCGTGATCTGCACCGCGAGCGAGTTCACGGTGTCGACCTGCGACTTGATCTCGAAGTTGCAGCCCTCCTGGAGCTTTTCGAGGCTGGTCGAGAGGGAGTTTACGAACTCACAGAAGCTCTGCGAGAAGCTGTTCACCTCTGTCCTGACGCTCAGGCTCGAGGGGTCCTTTGAGAGCTCCTGGAGCGAATCGTAGAACTTGTTGAAGGTGGTGTTGAAGCCCTCGAGCTGGATCTCATTGAAGTAGTCCTCGACCGACTTCATATAGTAGATCTGCGAGTCGTAGTATCCGCCTATGCAGCTGTTGCTGCGGTACTTCGTGTCGTAGTACTCGTTGCGCCTTCTCTCGATGCTCAGGATATCGGAGCCGGTGCCGATCATTCCGTAGCTGCCGAAGGCCCTCAGGGGGTTCGATGCCCTCTGGTCGGTCAGCTGACGGCTGTAACCTTCCGTCTCAACATTTGCGATGTTGTGAGCGGTCGTGTTTAGATTGATGTTCGAGCTGAAGAGTCCGCTCGAACCTATGGTCAGGCCGAAAAATGAATTAGGCATCTTTGTCCTCCTTTCCTTCAAATGAACCGCAGGTCAGACAGTTCTGAAAACTATCAGGTCGCAAGTCTCATGATGATGTGCTCCATCATCTCGCTGATGACTGTGATGTATCTCGACGCTGCGTTGTATGCATGCTGGAACTTGATGAGGTTCGTGAGCTCGTCGTCCGAGGAGACTCCCATGATGCCCCAGCGCTGATTGTCTATACTGTTGGTCATGCTCTCCTGGTTCCTTGCGAGAGTCTGGAACTCGTCTCCCTTCACTGCTATGGCCCCCGTAAATGCTGTATAATACGCGTTGACGTTGTACTGAGTGAGGGTGTTGGGCGAGAGTGTTGCAAAAGGCTCCTGCCAGGTCTTTAAGAGGTTCTCGATCATCGCTATGTCGTAGTCCCCGGTCCCCTTGTTCGAGATGATCGGGAGCTTCGATTTATTTGCGAGTATCTCGGGATTGACCTCGATCTCTCCGAGA
>JAGDDC010000311.1 GCA_017958245.1 Lachnospiraceae bacterium | reverse complement strand
AGAATCTCGATGATGAGGCTGTTTACAGATACTACGAAAGTAGAATGAAGGACAGTCTCGGCCTCAAGGTAAGCGTTCTCAGGAAGACAAACGAGACCGGAAAGATCGTCATCGAGTACTCCGACGTAGATGAGTTTGAAAAGATATACGAAGCGTTGACATCGGCGAGATAAGTTGCCGCGGAAAGGATGGGAAATGGCTGTTTTTGAAAAGATAGGGATCGATCCGGGATATATCATCATAGGAATGCTTGTCCTCCTGCTGGTCCTCCTGATCTTATACATAGTTTTGATAAATAAGCTAAACAAATACAGAAAAACGTACGATACTTTTATGGAGGGGTCTGACGGTAAAAACCTCGAGGCATCGATGCTCTCGAGATTTGAGGCGCTCGATAAGCTCAAAGAAAACACCGCAAAGAACAACGAGCAGATAGAAGCCATATTGGAGAACCTCAAGTTCACATACCAGAAGTTTGGCATAGTCAAGTACGACGCCTTCAAGGAAATGGGCGGAAAGCTCAGCTTTTCGGTATGTATGCTGACGGACAATAACGACGGCTTCGTGCTGACCTCCATGCACAGCACAAATGAGGGGTGCTACACTTACATCAAGGAGATCATCAAGGGTGAGTCATACATACTTCTGGGCGAGGAAGAAAAGAAAGTCCTCGACATGGCGAAGAACCGAAGAAGCGTGCTTGATGACGAATAGGATACAGGGAATACGACAATTGTAGAATGCAGCAGGGCTTGTACGTATCATTTGCAAATGACCGGACAGGCGATGAATGTGGGGAAAACAGATGAGAAGAATCGCGATCAACTCTATAAAGGGCACAGAGATACTTGCAAAGGATCTCTTCAGTGAGGACGGCAAGTTCATACTCCCGGCGGGGAGCCCGTTGAAGCCCGATCAGATCCCGTATCTGGAGGGGTTTGGTGTCACGCACCTTCTCATAGAGCACGACGAGATCGTTTTTGAGATCGGCATAGAGGAGAAGATCCAGAACGAATGCGGCGAGAAGGTGACCGAGGTACTTGAGAGTTACTCGCACTGCGGCAACGGCGAGCTGTCGGAGATCGTAACGATAGCGAAGGAGATCATGGCGAATGTCCTGTCACAGAAGGACGTCATGTACAATGTGTGCTTTATAAGGGAAAAGAGCAACAGTACCTACTCTCACTCGATCAACGTCTGCGCGCTCTCGATACTCATAGGCATCAAGCTCAAGCTCTCGCAGCAAAGGCTCATAAACATGGCCATAGGCGCGCTGCTTCACGACATAGGTTACGCTTATCTCAAGAAGGAATACAACTACAAGCTCTACGACACCTGCGAGGAAAGAGACAGGCGCGAGCTCAGGAAACACGTCATCAACGGGTATTCGGCGGTCGAGAACGAGACCTGGATCCCGGAGATCGCAAAGGAGATCATCCTCTTCCACCACGAATACTGCGACGGAACGGGATATCCCTTCCATTACAACAAGGAAAAGCTCAAGAGGGAAGTCAGGATCGTGACGATCTGTGACGAGTTCGACAGCAGGGTCTACGGACATCACAAGAAGAGCATGAAGGTGCACGAGGTGATCGAGTACATCATGTCTCAGGCGAACAAGAAGTTTGATTTTCAAATGGTCAGGATCTTCGTGACCAGTGTTGCGGCATATCCGATAGGAACCTTCGTGTGCACGGACAAGGGCGAGATCGGTCAGGTCGTAAAGCAGAACGCCGGAGTTCCGCTCCGCCCCGTTCTCAGCATGAAGTACGACTGCGACGGCCATGCCTACGCGGACCAGATCATTGTCGATCTCACGGAGGAGCTGTCCGTGGCTATCATCGACACGGTCGACAATCTGCCGCAATAACCGATCAAAAAGGAAGAATATGCACAGTTATCTATCATCTATAGGCTTCGGGAAGGTGAGCGACAGGCAGAGCCTGGACGCGCTGATCGACGAGGTCATAAACACTCCCGATGTCGTCAGGAGATACATAAAAGAGAACAACACGGAGTTCGTGGAATACTTCAAGGACTTCGCTGACAACACGGGCATCACCGCCGTGTGCGAGGAAGAGGACGACGAGAGGCATCTCCTGTATTATTTTCCTTATCTCAAGGGTGACAACGTAAGCTGCAGGCAGAGCGTCTATATAAACAGGCGCGTTGACACCGAGGCCTTCACCGGCATGTGCGAGGACATAAGGATAGGCGTTTCTCTGATCTTTTATCTGCAGAACGCAGTCGAGTACCTCGAGAAGCAGGGCAAGGACGGAAAAGCGCACGACATAAAGCTCACCGCGCTCGCGGAGGAGGGCAAGATCCTCCTGCCTGTCGAGAAGAAGGACGAGTACGTAAAAGAGATGGGAAAGAAGCTGAAAGCCCGCGAGCAGCTCGTAAAAAAGGCGAAGGAGGGCGATCAGGAAGCCATCGAGAGTCTGACTCTCGAGGAGATCGATCAGTACGCTTCCGTGACGAAGCGCATCATGACAGAGGATCTGTTTTCCATCATAGACACCTCGTTCATGCCCTGCGGGTCTGAGTCCGACATTTACAACGTGATAGGCATCATAAAGACAGTCTCGAAGGAGAAAAACCCCTCCACCGGAGAGACCATCTACCTGATGGACATAGAGGTCAACAGCATGGATATGGGCATTTGCATAAACGAGGCGGACCTCTTCGGAGAGCCCGCCGTGGGCAGACGATTCAAGGGGACGATCTGGCTTCAGGGTAGAGTGGAATTCTGACATGTTGCGGTTGACTTTTATAGACCGCGTAATTATAATATAACATGTGTGTTTCCGTAGCTCAGCAGGATAGAGCGACCGCCTCCTAAGCGGTAGGTCGTGCGTTCGAATCGCATCGGAAACGTAGAAAGGAGACACGGTATGTGGCTCCTTTTTTAAATTGATAAAAAGATAACTTTTAGTTACTTCGCAAATGACGAAAATTGTAATAAGATAGTCCGTGGAATGAAAATATATTTTGTACCACGGAGGAATGACAATGAAAAAAGCAAAATCGCTGATCGTAATACTAGTCATGGTCATGGCGCTTTCAGCCTGCAGCAAGAGTGAGCCCGAAAGCGATAAAAAGGATGCGGAGCCGACCAAAGAGCCTGCAGTGACACAGGCCCTGCCCGACAAGGAGCAGGAACCTACGGCAGACCCCGAGCCGACATCTGAGACCGAGCCGACATCCGATGTTTTTGAGCCTTCAGAGGAAGACGATGAGTTTGCAAGCGCGGGTCACGCTTATCAAGGCATTTGGCAGTGCGGCGATGTAGTGCTTCAGATCGATCCGGAAGGCGCGGGAGATATCCTCTCGGTCTTCGCAGAGCCTACTGACAAGGAAACATACGGGACATGGCGTCAGTTTCTTTCAAACTTTAACCTCGAGGGAAACAGGTTTATCAGCAACATAAACTATTCATTTTCCTTTGATAGTGACGGCAATCACAGGTTAGAGGAGGAAGAGTCCGAACAGATCTTTGAGGTCGAGGGAGACACGATCCGCTGGGGGGAAATGGTTTTCGAGAAGATATCGGAGGACACCTCGGACAACCCTTATTTCAACAATCCGTATGTCGGAAATGAAGAATTCGAGGAGGATGACTTCGCAGAAGGCTTCACGCTAGAAAGTGTCGATACTGTCGACGTCGTTTCAACTGTTTTTTACGGCGTTTACTGCCAGCATAAGTTCTCGGTCGACGATTCATATTACTACACTTACCTTAACGATGTGAGATCGATGGAAAACATGGATGAGTTTGCAGCCGCATTCCTTGATCTTGGCACGGATGGGGAGCAGGGTCAGCTGTGCTTCCTCGAAGAGGGCATCAACGATGACATAAGCTGGTCGATCGAAGACGGAGCGTTAAGGATCACGGACAATTACAGCAACGCACTGTACCAGGGAGAATTCTACTGGGATCAGGAAGGACAGGAACTCTATGTAAGGCTTGACATCGGCGATTTCTTTGTATGGCTGGCCGCAGAAAGATAACATAAATGGAGGAAAAGAATATGAAAAGAACGAGCAAAGTATTGTCGATACTGTTGTCACTGATCTTATGTCTCGGTGTGGTCTTTTCGATCGCCCCGAACAGGCAGGTGAACGCAGCGACGAGGATCACGAACAAAGAGGCCAGGAACATACTGAAAAAGAAAGTAAAGAACAAGTTCTGCAAATATGCTTTCATAGATGTGGACAAGGACAATATCGATGAGCTGATAGTTCTTGATTTCAACAAGAAGTTCAGAGATGGCGACGCCAAAGAAAAGTATATCACGGTATACAAGATGTTTGGCAAGAAGGCAAAGCCCGTTCTCGACCTGTCGATGAACGGCGACCTGTTCCACCCCTCTTTTTCTTTCGACGTATACTATTCGGATGGAGAGAGCTATATCACGGTAGTCTGGTCACATGAAGGCTATGCGTATTATTGGACGTACATGCTCGGTTCCAAGCAGTACAAGCAGGTTGCCCGTCTTGAAGACTTTGTTTCGGGAGATGAACAGTATTATTACCGCGGAACCGAAGAGGCTTCGAAGGAAGACTACGAGGAGTTCATGAACAGCATTGCTCCCGGCAAGATCGACTATAAGCTCAAGTCTCCTTCAGTGAAGGTTGCAAACAAGTACTTGAGAAAGATGCTCAAAGCAGAGTTTAACTACCAGTGCAAGTGCGGTATCTTCGACAAGAACGTTGTAAGCCCCATTTACAGCGACGAGGATGGCGACGGGATCGACGAGCTTATCGTAAGAGAGGGTCCTCTTGGCGGAAAGATCCTCTATGTAGCGATGCCGGAGGCGAATTCGGTCGAATATCTCGTGTTCTCTTCGGAGTATACTTTAAACAACGGGATCGAAGAGACACACTGAGCTATGGAAAACAGAGTCCAAAAGTAAGAAAGGAAGGGTTAGGTACAGAAGATGTCAGATCTGGAGGAGAAAGTGATGGAAGGTTCGGCAAAAGAGGAAGTTACCATGGAGAAAGCACTTGAAGGAGACAAGGTGACCATGGAGGATGCGGTTCCCGCTGAAGCAGTCATGGAACCCGCAAAGGAAGAGAAGCTCGACCCTGTCGAGAGGATGAGACAGAGCGTGGATCTTGCAATGAAGGGCGAGGACATCTCAAAGACTCCCTCCATGGACGATTACAAGGAGGAGTTAAGCCACTCATTTCGCAAGCTGAACCCCGGTGATGTTGTGAAAGGCACGGTCATAGGCGTATCCGATACCGAGGTGACTGTCGATCTGGGCTCGTACTCTGAGGGGATCATCAAGCTCGAAGAGCTGAGCAACGACCCCCGCTTCTCGATCAAGGCTGACATCAAAGTGGGCGACGTGGTCTCCGCGACCATGATCAGGGAAGACAGAGAGGGCAACATACTCCTGTCCATGAAGCAGGCGGATGACCTGCTCGCGTGGGATGAGCTCAAGATCATGAAGCAGGAGCGCACGATCTCCAAGATCAAGGTCATGACCTCCGTCAAGGCCGGAGTGACCACCTTCATAAAGGGTGTCAGGGCATTTATCCCCGCATCGCAGCTCGACCTTCAGTATGTCGAGGACACCGAGCCCTACGTCGGCAGGACACTTGACGTGATCGTAATAGATGTTGACGCGGAGGACAAGAAAGTAGTTCTCTCCGCAAAGGAAGTCCTGAGAGACCGCGCGGCAGCAGACAAGTCGAGCCGCATCTCAAAGCTTCAGATAGGGCTTGTGACAACGGGCACGGTCGAGAAGATCACGAATTTCGGGGCATTTGTAAACATAGGCGAAGGCCTTTCCGGATTGGTCCACATCTCGCAGATCTGCGGCAGAAGGATCAAATCGCCCAAGGAAGTCATCAGCGAGGGCGACACCGTGACTGTCAAGATCATGGACGTGAAGGACGGCAAGATCAGCCTTAGCATGAAAGCCGCAAATGAGAACGAGGAAGTCTACGAGGACGCTGTCGAAGAGGCTGCAGAAGAGTATTCGGACGGCGGAGAGACCGGCACGAGTCTCGCAGGACTGCTCGCAAAGCTGAAACTGTAAGGCTTGGTCAAAGGATCCGAAAGCCGTAACAAGGCCCTGCGGACCGACCGGAGAAAAGAAGGATAGGAAGAACATGAAAAGAAGGATCTTAGGACTCATACTTATATTTGCTATGGTGCTTGCTGCATGCAGCGGGGCCAAAGAGCAGGATCTGCCGCTTGAGCAGATCACAGAGGAGTCAAACGGGAAGACTGAAAGCCCTTCCGATGAGACGAACACCACTCCCGAGACGACCCCCGCGGAAACCGGCAAGCCTGACGAAGTGTCAGAACCGATAGAGATACTTGTAAGAGACGTCGACGGCAACCCCGTGAGCGCAGTGTATATCCAGCTTTGCAACGGCGATATCTGCGCGACCGTCAAGACAGACGAAGAAGGGAAAGCTTCATTTACGGGCACGGAAGAGAGCTATGAGGCGGACATCTACAGGGCGCCCGAGGGCCTGATCTACTCAGACGGGAAGAAAGTCGTTGTTCCCGGAGATCATCTAGAGATGACCCTGAACCGCGAAGCAGCCGCAGAGCCCGACCCTGCAGTTCCCGTCGATCCGGCAGACCCTTCAGTCCCCGACGAACCGGAAGAACCTTCAGTCACTGACGAACCGATAGGCCTCGGCGACATAGACGAGGCTTACAAGATAGAGTTTTCCTCTGTCAAGTATGATGGGGGCTATATAAGCAGCGAGACATTTGCGGATTACAAGCTCACGTTCATAAACCGCTGGGAGCCCTGGTGCGGCCCCTGTGTCTCTGAGATGGCCGATATCCAGGCGCTGTATGAAAAGTACGAACCCCTGGGCGTCAACTTTATCGGTGTATACGCCGATGAGGATGGTTTTGATGACGTCATCGAATACACCGGAGCGAAATACACCATGGTAAAAGATACCATCGGTTTCTCAAAGATCTCAAACCTGGGTTACGTGCCGGTTACATGCATCGTGGACAGTCAGGGCTACATGCTCCCGATGCTCGATATCGCGGACAGTCTGACGGGAGAGTTCGACAGCGGCGATCCTCTCTATGAGAGGACTCACATCGGATCGCTTCCCGGATCGTCTTACGAGGCAGTCATCAAGCACTACCTGGGACTGTAGAGGCCCGCGCAAGAGGTGTGATCATTTGAAAAAGATGAACTGGAAAACAGTATATGTGCTTGGAGGAGGGATCGCGCTTTTGTCGGCCCTCTTTCTGGTTTTTAGCATAGGCGTGTACATAGGGAAAAAGACCGGGACGCAGACCGGGGACACAGTATCGGAAGCTTCGGATCCCCACGGGGAAGCGGCTCTTGATGCGGATCCCGCAAGGGAGGGCTCGCGCCCTGCGGACGCAGATCCCGCAAGCCCGGGCTCGGACAAGGCAGACACGGACCCCGCAGGTCCCGCATCCCCGGATACAGAGCCCCTCTTTGGAGCCTTCACCGCAAAGACCTTGAGCGGTGCGGAAGTGACGGACGCAGACCTTGCAAATGGGAAGATCTCGCTCGTAAACTGCTTCGGGACCTTCTGCGGACCCTGCATAGAGGAAATGCCGGATCTTGAAAAGCTGAGCAAAGAGCTCGGCGGGGTGTCCTTCTTCGGAGTGTGCACTGACCTGTACGGCTATGACGGTGCGCTCGATGCGGCGCAGCTGACTCTCGCAGAGCAGATCACAGAGACCTGCGGAGTCACCTACCCTGTCATCATCCCGCCCCCGGATCTTCAGCAGACGACCTTCGACAACATCGTTGCCCTGCCCTGCACCTATATCCTGGGTGCAAGGGGCGAACTCCTCGAGACCGTCATGGGCCGCCAGACCTACGACGAGTGGAGCGGAATACTCGGAAAGTACACAGACAACTGACTGTACCAAAAGGAGCTTTCATGGAAACCAAAGAAAAAAAGACCGTCCTCCTCACCTTCGTTCTTCTCGCCCTCGCCCTCATCCTCATCGCTGTCGGCATATGGCGCGACGAGATCCGCACAGTCATCGACAAGGCGGTGCGCATATGCATGGAATGCATAGGGATCGGCTGAGATCTTCTGCGGATAGGATGGGAGGAGCAACGTGAAACAACAGACAAAGACAGACAAAAAAAGCCTCCGCCTTTGGATACAGATCCTGTGGACCGCGCTATCCAACGGCTATCTCTTCGGCTTCATAAAAGGCAAGATCTGGACCGGCCGCACCAAGGCCTTCTGCGTCCCGGGCCTGAACTGCTATTCCTGCCCCGGCGCCCTCGGCTCCTGCCCCATCGGCTCGCTCCAGGCAACGCTCTCCGGCAGGCAGTTTTCGCCTGCTTTCTACGTCGTGGGCTTCCTCATGCTCTTCGGCAGCCTGTTCGGCAGGCTGGTCTGCGGCTTTTTGTGCCCCTTCGGCCTCGTTCAGGACTTGCTTTACAAGATCCCCTTCCCGTTCAAAAGAAAGAACCTTCCCGGACACGACAAGCTCAAATACCTCAAATACGCGGTTCTCGGCGGTGTCGTGATCCTGCTGCCCTCGATCGTGAGAGACGCGACAGGGCTCGGACAGCCCTGGTTCTGCGAATACATTTGCCCCAGCGGAACGCTCGGCGCGGGCATACCTTTAGTCATCGCAAATGAAGAACTCGCGGCTCAGATAGGCTGGAAATTCGTGCTGAAGATCTCGATACTCGCCATACTACTCCTGTCGTCTATAGTTGTGTACAGACCGTTTTGCAAGTACCTCTGCCCCCTGGGCGGGCTCTACGGCCTGTTCAACCCCGTCGCCTTCTACCGCTTCAAGGTCGATCCCGCCAAATGCACCGGCTGCGGCGCCTGCAAGAAAGCCTGCAGGATGGATATACCCGCTTATCTCACGCCGAACTCGATCGATTGCATAAGGTGCGGCGACTGCAAGAGAGCCTGTCCGCACGGCGCGATCACAAATTCGGGCGTCTTCTCGAAGCTTAAAGAGAGGGTTTCTGCGCGCCCGGTTTCCCCGGCGGAGCAGGACGGAAAAAACAACCTTGCAAAAAGTGCAAATGAAAAATAAAAATATGTGCAAATCCCTCGAGGTTGTGTTATGATAACTCTAGAGAAGCCCGTGGCAAAAGCAGGCGGGCGGACTCTAGGTAAGGAGGGTTATCCATGAAGATAATGAAGGAATTCAAGGAATTTGCCGTAAAAGGCAACATGATGGATCTTGCAGTCGGTGTCATCATCGGCGGCGCTTTCAGCGCACTTGTTAACTCTCTTGTTAACGACGTGATCATGCCGCTCCTCAGCCTCATCACGAGGAACATCGATTTCAACAATCTCTTCATCGCGCTTGACGGCGGAGAGTACGAGACACTTGCAGCGGCACAGGAAGCCGGCGCGGCGACCATCAACTACGGCAAGTTTATCTCGGGTATCATCACGTTCATCATCATGGCGTTTGTTGTGTTCCTGATCGTAAAAGGCATCAACAAACTCCGCAAGCCCAAGGTTGCAGCTGCAACCACAAAGAAATGCCCGTTCTGTCAGTCGGATATACCGATCGGCGCAACGAGATGTCCTCACTGTACTTCAGAGATCGGGGACGACAAGAAGTAGCCTTATACGGGGGCTGCCGCGAAGGGCGGCAGCCCTTTTTCCTACGCCGGGACACGCCCAAATGAAGCACGGCCTGTGAAAAGCTTTCCGGCAAAGCCTTTCGGACAGGCAGAATGGACGGGATATGGGATATATCAAGACACCTTTGAAGGACGAGATAGCCATAGATTATATTGTGACCATTCATTATTTTGAGTATATGAAGGACTTCGTGTTTGAGGGTGAGACGCACGATTTCTGGGAGTTTGTCTGCGTCGACGTCGGCGAGATCGAAGTCTTCGACGGGAAGGAAAAGCGCATCCTAAAGAGGGGCGACGTCTTCTTCCACGAGCCTATGGAGTTCCACGCGCTCAAGGCGACGGGCAGATCCGCGCCCTGCCTCGTGGTGGTCACTTTCGGCTCCGATTCGCCCGCGATGGACTTCTTCAGGCACAGGAGGCTCAGGTACACGGAGCACCAGAGAGAGCTCCTGTCGAACATAGTCGTCGAGGCCAAGAAAGCCTTCTCGACGCCGCTTGGTGATCCCTCGACCAAGAGGATGGACCTCCGCGCAAATGAAGCTTTCGCGTCACAGCAGCTCATCAAGCTCTACCTCCAGCTTTTCCTGATCAACGCAGTCAGAACGGGCAGGACGGAAACCGACGGCGAGCGGTCCACGGAGAAGAGGTCGCTGTCCACGGCGCACCACAAGCAGAGCGACGAGGACATAGTATCCGCGGTCAAGAGGTATTTTGCCGAGAACATCAACAGGCCGCTCACGGTCGGCGAGATCTGCCACGACAATTTCATAAGCTACTCCCGGCTCAAGCAGGTGTTCAAGTCGAAGCTCGGCTGCGGAGTGCTCGAGTACTTCAACCTCATGAGGACCGAGAGGGCAAAGGAGCTCATCCGCGAGGGAGAACTGAACGTCTCCGAGATAAGCGGACATCTGGGTTATTCGTCGATCCATTATTTCTCAAGACATTTTAAACAGACGACCGGCATGTCACCGTCGGAGTACGCGCAGTCGATCAAGGCGCTGACCGACAGGAAGACAAAGATGTGACCGGATCTTAAGGAGCGCGGTCGCTCTGATACAAGGAGATGCTATGAGGATCTATCTGAATGATGACTGGAGCTTTTCAAATGAATTCTTTGAAGGCTTTGAGAGCGCGGGGGACGGGCTGAAAGGGCTCGCAGAGGCTGCGGGAAAGACTGTCGAGACCGTCAGGCTTCCGCATAACGCGCGTGATATAGAGTACAACTACTGCGACGACAGGGATTATCAGCTTGTGTCGGGCTATGCAAGGACCTTCGAGGCAGACAGCGACTGGCAGGGGCGCAAAGTCCTTCTGACTTTCGAGGCTGTCGGACACGAGGCGCAGGTCTTTTTGAACGGAGAGCTGCTGTGCACCCACAGGAACGGTTACACGGCATTTACCGTCGATCTCACGGACAGGCTCGTATACGGTGGCAAAAACTACATCGCGGTACGCGCAGACTCAAGGGAGAGCGTTGACCAGCCGCCCTTCGGAGGAGTCATCGACTATCTGACCTACGGCGGGATCTACCGCGAGGTCTATCTGGATATATGCGAAAAGACGAGGATAGAGGACATCTTCGTGCAGACCATGGACATGGACTGCACCGAGAAGACCATAAATGTCGACATGACTGTGAGCCCCGAGTGCTTTGAGGAGAAGGGAAAGGTCGAGGTAAACTTCTTCCTCGAGCGGTGGACTGCGGAGTCTGAAGGCGAGGACAGACCGGAGAGAGTGAACCTTGGTACGGCAAGCCTTGAGAAGACCACATCGGCCTTCAGGCTCACCGCGAAGAACGTGGCGCTCTGGGAACTTGAGAACCCCGTGCTCTACATGCTGACCGCTGAGCTCAAACAGAACGACATAGACGTGGACACAAAAAAGGTCCGCTTCGGCTTCAGAGAGGTCGAGATCACGGACAAAGGCTTCTTCCTGAACGGAAGACATATCAAGCTGCGCGGACTCAACAGACATCAGAGTTACCCTTACGCAGGCTACGCCATGCCAAAGAACATGCAGAGGCTGGACGCGGACATACTGAAGCACGAGCTCGGAGTGAACGCGGTCCGCACCTCGCACTATCCCCAGTCGCATCATTT
>JAGDDC010000310.1 GCA_017958245.1 Lachnospiraceae bacterium | reverse complement strand
GAGCTGGTGCTCGTCTCGAAAGGCTCCGTGACGCAGTTCGCGCTCGACAGGTCTTCGCCTGTGGACGCGTTTGTTGTGGGGATCGTAGACGCGCCGCCCGTCATGGGTAAGTGAGAGGAAGCTTTTAAGACAAAGATATAAGATATCATCGGCGGCGCGGCAGGCCATGCCCGCACGGAAAGTCGGGCTTTAGCCGCCGATGCATACGGCCTGCGGAAAGGCACGGGATATGAGCGAGAGAGCTTTGAAGATTCTGGCAGTTGACGACCCTGCGGTCTTTGCATACACGGACAAGAGCAAAGGGATCCTTGAGAGATACGGCAAGCCCGTAGACTTTGAGATCACGCTGTGGAGCGAATACTACGCAAAGATGATGGATGTTTTTGAGGGGAAGGCCTCGTATGACATAGTCATGATCGCCGGCCACCTCTGGGCTTCGGATATGGTCCGCAAAGGCTTTCTTGCACCTCTTTCGTATGAGGATGAGGACATATTGCCCGTCATATCGAGGGAAATGAAGTACGACGGGAAGACATATCTCTCTCCGTCGTTTTGCGACGGTCATATGATAGTCTACAGAAAGAGCGTCGTAAAAAAGGCTCTGGGGAGCCTTCCGGGGGACGTGATCACCCCCGAAGAGTACATAAGGATAGCAAAGCTCGTGTATGAGAGCGAGAAGAAGCCCTCTGTGGCGATGAAGGCCGACTCATCGGAGATCTTCACGGACGCCATACCGTTCCTGCGCATGCGCGGAGCGGACGTCTACACTGAAAGCGGCGTGGACTGCGACCGCAGCGAGATCATCGAGGGACTTGAGGCATATTGCGAGCTCAAGGCATACGCACTGCCGGGCCCCGACACCTTCGGGAACAGGGAGGTCGCAGATGCCATAAGAAGTGGCAGCGCACCGCTTGCGATCACATGGAGCGGACAGATGGGCGTTGTCATGGATGGCCTCGAAGACAGCGAAGATCTCGGGTTTGCGACGCTCAGCACGGCGTGGAACGTGACCTGGTCATTTGCGGTGAGCGCAAAGAGCGACATGAAGGCTGAGGCGGAGGAGTTCCTCGGGTTCCTAAGGAGCGCCGAGACAGACCGTCTCGCGGGGGAGACGAGCGGAGCGCCCGTCAGGCTCTCAAGCTACAAGGCAGGAGCCAAGGATCACCCCTGGTACGACTGCCAGGTCAGGATGTTTGAGAACGCGAGACCGCTTTTGTGCGGAGAGAACGCGGGCGACAAGAACGGTGTCTTCTACGCCGAGATCGCAGAGGCTTTCGCGGGGAGAAAGACCGCACAGGCTGCCATGAGGGATGCACAGGCGAAGATAAAGAGCATGTGAGCACATCATTTGAAAGGAAGACCATGAAGGTTATAGTCATAGGCGGAGTCGCTGCGGGCATGTCCGCGGCATCCAAGATATCAAGGGTCGACAAGAGCGCAGAGGTCGTTGTGTACGAGAAGAACGGTTTCCTCTCCTACGGCGCGTGCGGCCTGCCATACTATGTGGGCGGGTTCAACGACGATTACAGAAGGATGATCGCAAGGACAAGGGAAGAGTTCACGTCCATGGGCATCAAGACCTTCTTAAAGCACGAAGTACAGCGCGTCGACTTTGCCTCGAAGACGGTCTATGTGAAGGACCTCGAGACGGGGCGCACCTTCGAGGACCGCTACGACAAGCTCATGATCTCGACCGGAGCTGCCTCCGTGATGCCTCCTTTTGAGGGCAGGGAGCTGCTCGGAGTCCACACCCTGAAGACGATGGAGGACGGGATCTTTTTGAAGGAGCTTGCGAAGCTCCCCCAGATAAAGAACGTTGTCGTCGTGGGCGGAGGCTATATAGGGATCGAGTGCGCGGACGCATTTGTCCATCTCGGAAAGAAAGTGAGGATCATAGAGGCTGCAGACAGGATACTCACGACATTTGACGAGGAGATGGCAGAGGAAGCGAAGAAAGAACTCCTAAACAGCGGCGTTGAGCTCTGCACCGGCGAGAAGGTGAAGAACTTCGCGGGAAATGAGTACGTGTCCTCAGTGGAGACCGACAGGGGAGTGTACCCCGCGGATCTTGTCATAGTGGCCGTGGGCGTGAGACCTTCGACCGGGTTCTTGAAAGACACCGGCATAAAGCTTGCGGGGAACGGCGCGATCATAGTGAACAGGAGGCTTGAGACCTCGGTTCCCGATGTCTACGCAGCGGGAGACTGCATACTCGTCTACAACAAGGAGACGGGCGATGACAGCTTCTACGCGCTCGGCACGGTCGCGAACAAGTGCGGAAGGATCGCGGGCGCCAACATATGCGGCGCGGGACTTGAGTTCACGGGAGCGCTCGGATCGTCTGCGATCAAGGTGATGAACATCGAGATGGGAAGGACAGGGCTCGGCGAGGCAGAGGCCGCAAAGAGAGGCCTCAACTACGGGACAGTGCTCGTCAAGGCTTACGATCATCCTGCCTACTATCCCGATCCGACGCCGATACTCATAAAACTTGTATACGAAAAGGGCACAAAGAAGCTTCTTGGCGCGCAGGCGTGCGGCAGGAAGGGTGCCGTGATGAGGATAGATATCTTTGCTGTGGCGATCCACAACGGCATGACCACGGAAGAACTGGGCATGACGGATCTCGTCTACGCGCCGCCTTTTGCGGGCGTATGGGACGCGGTGCACATAGCGTGCAACGCCGCAAAGTAGGAAGAGGGTAGTGAAGATGGATAAACTGGTTTCTTTGAGAGACGCAGTATCGCTCATAAAGGATGGCGATGTCGTGGCGATCGGCGGCAACGTGCTGCACCGCGCTCCGATGGCTGCGTGTATGGAGATAGCATCACAGAAGAAGCGGAACCTGAAGCTTGTCAAGACCGCGGGAGCGATGGATGTTGATCTGCTCTGCCTCGCGGGCTGCGCGGAGAGCGTGGACGCGGGCTTTGTAAGCTACGAGTCGGAGTACTCGCTCGCTCAGAACTACAGGGCAGCGGTCCAAAAGGGCGTTGTGAAGGGCAACGAGCACGCATGCTACACGGTCATCTCGGCGCTTCGCGCGGGAGCTGCCGGTGTGCCGTTCATGACAGTGAAGGGACTCATGTACGGTGATCTCATCGAGGTGAACCATTACTTCATGAGGATCGACG
>JAGDDC010000024.1 GCA_017958245.1 Lachnospiraceae bacterium | reverse complement strand
GTGGAGCCCGGAACAGAGGAGCCCGGATCCCCTGAAGGCCAAAACGGCGAAGAGGGTGAAGAAGGTGAGATCCCCGGAGGCGAAGAGACACAGGACCCCGGTGCTGATGCTCCCATAGACGGTATAGAGGACAACACTTCGGAGGAAGTTACGCCATGAGAAAGAAGAAAGCATGTACTGCACTGTGCGCCCTGCTCATAACCGCTCTTGCCCTGACCCTAGCATCGAAAGGCCGGAGCGTTCTTGCAAATGAAAGCACGGGTGTGCAGTCCGTCTTCTCCCTTGAAGAGGGAAAGGGCGATTTCAGTGAGATAAGGCGCATGAACAACGACAGAGAGTTTCGAGGCGTCTGGATCGCGTATTATGATTTTGACAGCACCAAGGGAACTGACAGATACACCTTCAGAGCAAAGATCAGCGCGATGTTTGAGAAGGTGAAAGCCATGAACATGAATTCGGTCGTGGTACACGTGAGGCCTTTCTCCGATGCCATGTACAACTCAAAGTACTATCCCTGGTCTGTCTATGCGTCGGGCACCCAGGGCGTGAGCCCGGGCTACGATCCGCTTGAGATCATGGTCGAGGAGGCCCACAGGATAGGCCTTGAGATCCATGCATGGCTGAACCCTTACCGCGTGACAAACAGGACGGTGGGGACCGATATATCAAAGCTCTCGAAGAAGAATCCCGCGAGAAGGTGGAGGGAAGATGACGATCCGTCAAATGACAGGAACGTGCTCGAGTTTGGCGGCACACTCTTTTACAACCCCTCTTCCGCGCAGGTAAGGAAGCTCATAGTAAACGGCATCAAGGAGATCGTGAAGAACTACGACGTGGACGGGATCCATTTTGATGATTATTTTTATCCCGATTCACTGGGCGATAACTATGCGTCAAACTTTGACGCCAAAGAGTATGAGTCATATGTCGCGGCAAGAAAAGAAGCGGGGAAGAGCGCCATGTCCCTCGTCAAATGGCGCCGCAACAACGTAAACAAGCTTGTAAAGTCCATATATACGGCAGTCAAGAAGATCGATGACACGGTAGATTTCGGCATAAGCCCCGGAGGCTTCATAGATTTCCTTGACAGGGAACACGGGTATTATGTCGATTACAAGACCTGGATGTCTGTGCCCGGGTACATAGATTATATCTGTCCCCAGATCTACTGGAACTTCGACAAGCGCTGTACCTATCCTTATGACACGACGCTGAAGCGCTGGATAGCCGAGAAGAAGAACGACGCAATCAAGCTCTATGTCGGGATACCTGCTTACAAGGTAAACAGCGACACGCACTACGACAAGGATTACGGCGAAGGCGTGACGGAGCAGTGGCAGGACAACAGGATCATGAAGCGCATGATAAAGTATGCGTGGGGGACTGAGAAGGTCGACGGTTTCATCTTCTTTGACTACGCGGACATGGCTTCGGGCAGGAACAAGAAGGCGGTAAACATCATCGCGAAGCTCTTTGCGCAGTGATGTGAAGATTCCGATCGATATCATCCTGCTGTTTGATTGATTTGGAGTTACCATGGATATAAAGCCATACAAAAAGGGATGCGACTATTCATATACGCTGGGCGCTTTTCCGACATTTGAACTGCTTCACGCAAAGCCGGAAAGCGTCATGGAAGTATATGCGAGCACTTCATTTACGGACGCGGAGAAACTTGAGAGTGAGTGCGCCGAAAGGGGAGTCAGATTCTCCTTTAACGACAAGCTGGTCTCACGCTTAAGCGACAAGGAGAACGTGTTCGCGGTCGGAGTCTTCTTAAAATACGAGACAGCACTCTGTGAAGAAAAGCCCCACGTGATGCTCGTAAACCCCGGAAACATGGGGAATCTCGGCACCATCATAAGGACGGCGGTCGGCTTTGGCATCAAGGATATCGCAATCATAAGCCCCGGAGCGGACATCTTCAACCCGAAGACCATCCGCGCGTCGATGGGGTCATTCTTCAGGGTAAACTATGCCTACTATGATTCATTTGACGGCTACAGGACACGGTTCCCGGACCACGAGGTCTTCACCTTCATGTTGAACGGAAGGCGGCAGCTCACCGTGAGCGATTGTCCGAAGCCGAAGCTTTTCACGCTCGTCTTTGGAAATGAGGCATCCGGGCTTCCGGATGAGTACCTGTCATACGGTACAAGCGTTCTGATACCGCAGACTGAGGAAGTGGATTCCTTAAACATCACGATAGCTGCGGGTATCGGCATGTACATGTTCACGCATTGAGTGACGCAAAAGGGTGAAGTGATCGGGCATATGAAGAACGCAGATCTGTGAAGAGGAGGTCGGTCATGGCTGTAAACACAAAGACATACAGTGAACAGGTAAACAACGATCTCACGCTGAAGCTCAGGGAGATCCTAAAAGAGATGCCGCCGTACATGACGACTTTCTTTAGAGGCATAGAGCAGACAACGTCCTCGAGGACGAGGCTTGCCTACGCAATTGACCTGCGTGTGTTTTTCAGATGGCTTTTGGAGACCAACCCGCTGCTTAAGGGCAAGGAGATGAAGGATGTGACGCTGTCCTTTCTCGAAGAGCTCACATCGTACGACATAGAAGAGTACATGGATCACCTCAAGCTTCGGATGACAGAGGATGATGAGGAGATTACAAACAAAGAATCAACGATCAAGCGCAAACTGTGCGCTTTAAGAGTCTTCTATGGGTATTTTCACAAGAAACAGGCGATAGAAAAGAACCCGGTAGCACAGGTTGATCTCCCGAAGCTCCACGAGAAAGCTATAGTGAGGCTCGACATAGATGAGACCGCCGAGCTCCTCGACCAGGTGGAGTCAGGAGAGAAGCTGACAGACCAGCAGAAACGTTTTCACAAGAAAAACAAGGTGAGGGATCTCGCACTGATCACGCTGCTCCTCGGTACCGGCATCCGTGTGTCGGAGTGCGTCGGGTTGGACGTCGGAGACGTTGACTTAAACAACGACAGGATCAAGGTTGTGAGAAAAGGCGGATACGAGAGCTTCGTGTACTTCGGCGATGAGGTCAGGGAAGCGCTTGTAGACTACCTTGAAGAGCGGGCCGCCATAGGCGAGAACACCGCTCCGGGACATGAAAATGCGCTGTTCCTGTCATCCAGAAAACAGCGCATGACTGTGCGAAACGTTGAACTCATGGTCAAGAAGTACGCCGGTACCGTGACCACTTTAAAGAAGATCACCCCTCACAAGCTCCGCAGCACCTACGGCACATCGCTGTACCGTGAGACCGGAGACATATATCTCGTGGCTGACGTCCTCGGTCACAAGGACGTAAACACAACGAAGAAGCATTACGCCGCCATCGAAGAAGACAGGAGACGCATGGCGAGGGACGCGGTACATTTGAGAAAAGATTAAGGAACGTAGTCGGGGATCTCCGTGAAGGGATAGAAGATGTAATCCTCTTCATCGGATATACGTCCGTTGATGTAGGAGTGGGAGACCATTGTGAGCTTATCCTCATAGACTGTGCCGTTGTACTCTACAACTCCCTCGGGACTCTCGGTCGAAAACGAGATGCTTGTCCCGTCATATTCATATGTTCCGCGGTTTTCAAAATCATAGTTAAACCAGTTGCCGTT
>JAGDDC010000309.1 GCA_017958245.1 Lachnospiraceae bacterium | reverse complement strand
GGCGAGTTTGTCAATGCAGACAGAGTAGTTTGTCTGGATGACTACTTCAAGGCTTATGAAGGAAAGCTCCCTGAATCCATGCTTGCTACAACAACATATGACGGCAAGCACTATGGTATCCCTACAACATTCAACATCGTTGCAATGTATGCCAACATGGATCTGCTTGCTGAGGCAGGCTGGGATCACGTTCCCGAGACATATGAAGATCTTACCGCTTGCTGTGACGCTCTGCTCGCAAAGGGAATCGTTCCTTTCGGCTGCGCAGGCAAAGAGACATGGTGTGTAACTGAGTACCTTGAGCCCATCATGATCAAGACTATCGGCTATGATGCACTCAACAAGATCTTCGCAGGCGAAGCAACCTGGAATGATCCTGATATCGCAACTGCTGTTTCCACTTTCCAGGATATGATCAACAAGGGATACTTTGATCCCAACGGTGCTGCACTCGGCAACGACGAGACAAAGGCAAACTTCCTTGCAGGCAAGACAGCGTTCTACCAGAACGGTTCCTGGAACACCGGTGAAGTAGCAAGTGCATCCTTCAAATCCGGCGTTGGTCTGTTCCCTGTTATGAATTCAACACGTTCTTCTTACTACCAGACGATCGGTGGACCTTCTGACGTACTCGCTGTTTGCGCAGCATCCAAGAACGCTGATCTGGCAGCTAAGGTAGCAGTTGAGCTCGGCAAAGAGATCTGCCACTACAACTACCTTAACTCGGTTGGTATGCCTGCATGGATACCTGACTATGACACCAGCTCACTGTCACCTCTGATGGTTGACATCGCAGGTCTCGTAGGCAAGTGCGAAGGTCTCGTTCTCTTCGGAGATACTGCAATGGCAGCTGATCCCGCACAGATCTACCTTGATTATGTTTCTCAGGTTTACGGCGGCGCAGTTAATGGTGAAGACTTCGTTGCAGGCCTGACCAATGACATCGGTTGATAATGACGTCTGAATCGATCAGCGTCTGATTAAGTAACAGTGACGGCACCTCTCAACCTGCAAAGCACTTTGGGAGGTGCCGTTATCACCTGTCGTTTGGAGGATAAGCTATGCATCGAATGTACAGCAACAAATTATATATCTTTTTATTTCTCCTTCCGGCGCTGATCCTGTTCTGCGGCGTTTTGATCGCGCCGATCGGCGCGTCGGGTTATTATAGCCTGTTTGACTGGAACGGATTTGGAGAAAAAACCTATATCGCTTTCGACAATTATAAGGAGCTGTTCACCAGCAATGCCATCGGTTTTTCAAAGGCGCTTTTGAACGCTCTGTTGCTTGCCCTTCTTTCGGTCGTTATCCAGCTTCCGTTGGCTCTCGGCCTTGCGCTTGTGCTGGGAAGAAAGATCAAAGGCGAGAGGGTGTTCCTTTCCGTTTATTTCATGCCGGTCCTGATCTCTACGGTTGTTATCGGTCAGCTCTGGCTGAAGATCTACAATCCGGAATACGGTGTTTTAAACGTATTTCTCCGTGCCATCGGCCTTGACAGTCTTGCAAAGATATGGCTCGGGACGAAGCAAACTGCTTTGGGAGCTGTGTTCGTGCCGGTTCTCTGGCAGTATGTCGGATATCACATGCTTCTGCTGTATGCGGGTGTCAAGAGCGTGCCCCCGGAGCTTCGTGAAGCAGCCATGCTTGACGGTGCAACGAACGGACAGGTTAACCGCTATATCGTGCTGCCGTACATCAAACCTATCATCCGTGTCAGTGTGATCTTTGCGGTGACCGGTTCACTCAAATCCTTCGACTTGATCTACGTTTTGACTAACGGTGGACCAATGCATGCCACAGAGGTGCCCAGCACCCTGATGATCAACATGCTCTTCCTCCGCAACCGATACGGCATGGGCAGTACGATCGCAGTGCTACTGATCGTTCTCTGCTTCGCATTTGCGCTTCTGATCAATGCGATCTTTAGAGACAGAGAGGAGAAATAAGGCCATGAGATACAGAACCAAAACTAAGCGCTCCAATGGTAAGCGCGTCCTCATCTACATAGGGTTGGTTTTTTGGATGCTCGTCAACCTCTTCCCTGTCTATTGGATGTTTACATTTTCTCTGAAAGGCAACGCCGAGATCTTCGGTGAGAACGTTATCGGGCTGCCCAGGGACTGGCTGTGGTCTAACTACGGCAGTGCTGTCAAGACAGGGAACATGGCAGTATACTTTTTAAACAGTACGATCGTGGCTGTAGCGACGATCCTGATCACACTTGCCGTTGCGCTTATGGCGACGTTTGCGCTCACCAGACTGATCTGGAAGCGCCGCAAGACCCTGAACAAGTTTTTTATGCTGGGACTTACGATACCGATTCATGCCTCGATCGTGCCGGTATATGTGACGCTGTCCAAGCTTGGCATGCTCAATACGTATTGGGCACTTATCATTCCCTATTCCGCGTTCTCTCTGTCCATGGCGATCCTGGTATGTACCGGATTCATGAACGAGATCCCGAGGGAACTGGACGAATCTGCAGGTATCGACGGCTGCAGCATCTGGGGAATCTTCTTAAAGATCATCGTTCCGATGATGAAGCCCGCAGTGGCAACAGTCGGGATCTACACTTTCCTGCAATGCTGGAATGAGCTGATGTTCGCCAATATCTTCATCAGCAAGTCTTCACTTCGAACACTCCCGGTAGGCGTACAGGCTCTCTCCGGACAGTATACTACCGAATGGGGACCGATCGGTGCTGCGCTGGTGCTTGCAACCTTCCCGACGCTGTTCATCTACATCTTCCTTAGCAAGAGGATTCAGGACAGCTTCATCGCAGGCGCAGTCAAGGGGTGAACCACGGTCTTAGATTTTAAAACGGAAATGAAGCTTTATCGGTGTCGCGAGCAGGCTGTGTCACCGATGTGCACCACGCCTGCGGCATGGTATTTGGCATGTATTATATCGGTATTGATCTTGGCACCTCTGCAGTGAAGCTCCTTTTAGTGACTGAAGCAGGAGAGATCGTAAACACGGTCACAGAGGAATACCCGCTGTATTTCCCGCAGCCCGGATGGTCGGAGCAGGATCCGGCCGACTGGTGGAACGCGTGTGTCACAGGTGTCCGTAAACTACTTGAAGGCTATGATGCCTCCCTGGTGGCAGGGATCGGTGTCGGCGGTCAGATGCACGGTCTGGTCGCATTGGACGAAAAAGATGATGTGATCCGCCCCGCCATTCTTTGGAACGACGGACGTACCGCAGAAGAAACAGCTTGGCTCAACACCGAGATCGGCAAGGAGAAACTCAGCAAACTGACGGCAAATATCGCATTTGCAGGGTTCACGGCGCCAAAGCTTCTGTGGATGAAGAAACACGAGCCTGAGAACTTTGCGCGGATCGCAAAGATCATGCTCCCGAAGGATTATATAAACTACAAGCTCACCGGAGTACATGCCTGTGACTTCTCGGACGCGAGCGGCATGCTGCTGCTTGATGTGGAGCACAGGAGCTGGTCGAAGGATATGCTTGATATATGCGGCGTAAATGAAGCTCAGATGCCGCAGCTCTTTGAAAGCTATGAGATCATCGGAGGAGTGAAGCCTGAGATCGTGGGACTCTTTGGACTTTCAGACAGCGTGAAAGTCGCAGCCGGTGCGGGAGACAACGCCGCAGCGGCAGTGGGGACCGGGGTCGTGGGAGAGGGCGGCTGTAACATAAGCTTAGGCACCAGCGGCACCCTGTTCGTATCCTCAAGATCCTTCGGTGTAGATCCTCACAACGCGCTTCACGCCTTCTGTCACGCAGACGGTGGCTGGCATCTCATGGGATGCATGCTTTCCGCAGCATCCTGCAACAAGTGGCTCTGTGAGGACATCTTAAACACCACGGACTATGCCTCCGAGCAGGCAGGCGTTACCGAAGATAAACTTGGCCGCAACCGAGTCTTTTTCCTTCCATACCTGATGGGAGAGAGAAGTCCGATCAACGATGTGGACGCCCGTGCATGCTTTATAGGCATGAGTATGGATTCGACCAGAGGCGATCTCGTACAGGCGATGCTGGAAGGTGTCAGTTTTGCGCTTCGCGACAGCTTAGAGGTCGCGCGTTCCCTGGGACTCTCCATCGATCGGAGCCGTTTGTGCGGCGGTGGAGCGAAGAGCCCTTTGTGGCGCACCATCCTTGCAAATGTTTTGAACATTTCGCTTGATATCCCGCAGACGGAGGAAGGACCCGGATACGGAGCAGCCATGCTGGCCATGGTGGGAACAGGCGCATACGACAGTGTGAGCTCATGTGCCGAGGCTCTCTGTCACGTACGGGAGACCGTTGCTCCCGATCCTGCGATATCGGCGCGGTATGAGGAACAGTACAAAAAGTTCCGACAGATCTATCCGACTATGAGGAACTTGTTTCAGGAGATAAAATAAAAGGAGACAAGTTTGAAAGTAAACCTTTCAAACTTGTATCGATGCCGCAGCAGGCGCGTCATCGATGAGCACCATGCCTGCGGCAAGGTACATTATATGAAAGAGATTTTTGAAAACATCCCGGTCATCCCCTTTGAGGGACCGCAGAGCAAAAACCCGCTCGCTTTCAAGTTCTATGATGCAGACAGGATTGTTGCGGGAAAGAAGATGAGCGAGCATCTGCCTTTTGCCATGGCATGGTGGCACAATCTGTGCGCAGGCGGAGTTGATATGTTCGGCCGCGATACGACGGACAAGTCCTTCGGTGCGGAAAAAGGCACCATGGAACATGCAAAAGCCAAGGTTGACGCAGGCTTTGAATTCATGAAAAAGCTTGGCGTAAAGTACTTCTGCTTCCACGATGTGGATCTGGTTCCCGAGGCTGACGATATAAAGGAGACAAACCGCCGTCTGGACGAGATCTCCGACTATATACTGGAAAAGATGAAGGGCACCGACATCAAGTGCCTCTGGGGCACAGCAAACATGTTCAGCAATCCCCGTTTCATGAACGGCGCGGGGTCTTCCAACAGTGCTGATGTCTTCTGCTTCGCTGCAGCGCAGGTTAAGAAGGCGCTGGATATAACCGTAAAGCTCGGCGGTCGCGGTTACGTGTTCTGGGGCGGTCGCGAGGGCTATGAGACATTGCTCAACACGGATGTGAAGTTCGAGCAGGAGAACATCGCAAACCTCATGCATCTTGCAGTGGATTACGGCCGCAGCATCGGCTTCAAAGGAGATTTCTACATCGAGCCCAAGCCCAAGGAGCCCATGAAGCACCAGTATGACTTTGATGCGGCAACGGCTATCGGCTTCCTCAGACAGTACGGCCTCGACAAGGATTTCAAGATGAACATCGAAGCAAACCATGCCACACTGGCGGGACATACCTTCCAGCACGATCTCCGCATCAGCGCGATCAACGGCATGCTGGGCAGCATCGATGCCAACCAGGGCGATACGCGTCTCGGCTGGGATACCGACGAGTTCCCCTTCAACGTATATGATGCTACACTTTGCATGTACGAGGTTTTGAAGGCAGGCGGTCTCACCGGCGGATTCAACTTTGACTCCAAGACCCGCCGTCCCTCATATACCATGGAGGACATGTTCCATGCCTACATTCTCGGTATGGATACCTTTGCACTGGGTCTCATCAAGGCTGCTGAGCTCATCGAAGACGGACGCATCGACGGGTTCATCAACGACAGGTACGCATCCTATCGCACGGGTATCGGTGCGAAGATCCGCGCGCATGAAGTTACGCTCGCAGACCTCGCTGCTCATGCAGAGTCGCTCGGAGCACCCGCTCTTCCCGGAAGCTGACGTCAGGAGTATCTCGAGAGCGTCGTAAACCAGATACTGTTCAAATGATCATTAGTATCAAAGGAAAGATAGAAGACAGCCCGCCACGCGGCGGGCTGTCTTTTGCGACATAAGAAAAGTCCCGGCAGGCGGTTGCTTGCCGGGACATATTTGTTTACATCATGGGGTCGAGGGGCTGAAGCTTGTACTGGAGAGTGACGTCCTTCTTGACATACTTCCTGTAGAAACTTGATGTGATCCTCTTCATGATCATTTCGACATTCTCGTAAGTCGTGGTGGGGAGCATCAGAACGTACTGGGATACGCTGTATCTCGACACCACATCGCCCTTTCTGAGCGTCTCGTTGATCGCGAAGAGAAGATCGTCCATGGAACGGTTTAAAGCCTTGATCGAGGGCGTGTCGCCCGAGAGCTTGTTGATCGTGATCAGGCAGAGATAGATGGAATCGCCGCTTCTCGCACAGGCTCTCGCCTCGAGCTGGTATATATCCTTGAAGAACTCGTATTCGCACATGAACGCGCCCGAGGCCTCGCCCTTCTCGCGGAGGGCTTCCTTGATCGTGCTGATGTCGGTCTCAAGGGACTTTGTAGTCCTGACAACCACCCTGTAGAGTGACTTGAGCTCGTCCGAGGGGGTGATGCCGAACTTCTTGTAGAAGAGGTCGGTCGCCGTGCTGTACTGCTGGAGCGCTTCCTGCTGTTTTCCTGACTTGTACAGCGCCTGGATCAGGTGGTAGTAGAGCTTCTCGTCAAGAGGATCGATCGTGAGCGCATGCCTTGTGATGGTCTCGATGTCGGAGAATCTGCTCTCGTCCTCGAGGATCTCTATGTAAGCGAACACACTCTTTATGAAGACCTGATGGTAGTACGATGCGATCGGGATGACCCATGACTCATGGCTGTTCCTCGGGAGGAAGTCTCCCTTGTACAGGTCAAATGCTCTTTTGTAGAGCTCGATCCTTTCGTCGCGGGGGAGCGTGTCGTCGGCAGCCTTTGTGCAGAGCTCGTCAAACACGTCTGCGTCGATGGAACAGGAGAGGTTGGGGTTCCATTTGTAATTGCCTCTCTTGAGGATGATGAGTTCCTCGCCCGATTCGGGCTCGATCTCCTCGAGGCTCTTTCTCACGCGGTGGAGCAGTACCTTGAGAGCTCCCGCGGGATTGTCGCTTGTCTCACCCGCCCAGAGAAGATCGATGAGCTCCTTCTGCGAGATATCCTTGTCCTTGTAGGTGATCAGGTACTCGAGAAGATTCCAGGGCTTCTTCGAGCGGTTGCTCTGGTCGTAGACCCTGTGATTCTTGTAGGCTATCGAGAATTCGCCGAGCATGGTGATGTGATAATCGGCCTTCTTTTCAGTAGCATTGACTATCTGCTGCATGTTGGTTTCCCCCGTATTATATCGTCAATATGTTTCGTTTCTTTGTGTTACCTGAATGATCAGTCGCCGCCGTTCTCCTCGCCGGTACCGGTACCGGTTTCGGTTCCTGTTCCGGGATCTCCGGTCTCGCCGGTCTCGCCGCCGCCCTGTTCACCGGGGTTTTCTACGCCGGGTTCTTCCCCGCCTTTCTTTTTCTTGCCTTTCTTTCCACCCTTGTTGTCGGGATCGATCTCTCCCGCCCCGGTGTGGATGTTACATATCTCCTGAAGGTTGCTCAGGATATAAGGCGTATCCCATGTCGACTCTTCATAAGGCTCGTCCTTCACAAGGAAGACTGCGGAAATGATCTGGTCGGCAGGGCAGTAAGCGTTCGGAATCTTGCCGCTCTTCTTGCAGACATTGACTCTTATGTGGCAGGTACATTTCTCTGTGGGAACAGTACCCTTTGCGAAGTATTCGCTCTTCACACAGGACCCGCCCTCAGCGGCGTCGCACAGCCCGGAGACTGCGAGCTTGCCACACTTGGTACAGATACTTGCAGATACTACCGAATCAGGCTTCTCCCAGGTCTTGTAGGGAAGCTCGAGAGAAGAGTGGATCTCTTCCATGATGCTCCTCCACAGAGTCTGCTGATAAGACTTGTTGATCTGCGAGAAGTTGTTGTCAAAGCCTGTCCAGACAGCTGCGGTGTAGTAAGGCGTGTAGCCTACGAACCAGAGGTCGTTGTTCTTGCTCGCAGTACCTGTCTTTCCTGCGACGGGCATCCTGTAGTTCCTGAAAGCGAGCTTTGAACCGGTACCTCTCTGGACCGTGTCGAGCATAGCGCTTGTGAGCAGCCATGCGGTCGAGGTCTTCATAATCTGGCTTCCCTCGTTGTGCTCGTTGGAGAGGATAACCTTGCCGTCATGATCTACGACCTTTGTATAGTAGATAGGCTTGTTGTAGACACCCTCATTTGCAATGGAAGCGTATGCTGCGGTGAGTTCGACGTTGCTGACGCCGTTGGTGAGACCGCCGAGCGCGATAGCGAGGTTGATGTCTGAGTAAACGTTGCCGTTCTCATCGGTCTTCGACCTGACGAGGGTGGTGAAGCCAAGTTTCTCAAGATACTCGAAGCCGAGCGGCGCGCCGATCTGCTGGAGTGTCTTTACCGCTACGATGTTGAGCGACTGGTAGATACCCGTTCTGAGAGACTGGAGCCCTCTGAAGCTTGAACCGTACCAGTTGATGACTTCCTTGCCGCCCGGATAGTGGTAACGGCAGTCGTCCTGAACACTTGCGAGTGTCAGCCCGCCCGCATCGATCGCGGGAAGGAAGGATGCGAGGACCTTGAAGGTCGATCCAACCTGTCTTACGGTGTTCGAGGCTCTGTTGAGCGTACGGCTCTGTTTCTTCTCGCCGCGCCCGCCGTAGATCGCAACGACCTTGCCGGTGGACTGCTCGATCACGCTGAAAGAGGACTGCGGCTGGGGAACGTACTCGAGCTTCTCAACGTAAGTATCCATCGGGCCTACGACCGAATTCCTGTACTCCTCGATCTTGGCATCCATGTCCTCAGTGTTCAAGAAGAGCTCGCTGATACCCTTGGTACCGCCGTTCTTGTGATAATAGTAGTGGTTGCTGTCGGTGTAATCCTTGAAATAATCAAGGAAATCAGACCTCTGATCGTGCGTTACGGTCTCGTCGTCGTGCGTCACGCTGATCGCATAGGTCAGCTCGTAGCAGGAACCTGCGGAAGATCCCCATCCGTAAGCCGGGAAGTAGTCGGGATCCGTGTAATACTTGTCGAGGATATCCTGGATAGGCTTCTCCTGCGTGGTGTAGATCTCGATGCCTCCGTAGTAAATGAGGTTCTCAGCCTGTGACTGCGTATATCCGAGCCTGTCCTGAAGATCCTGTGTGACCTGCTCTATGAGCTCATCGGTGAAGTAGGAGAAGGGCTTCTTCTCAGCCTCCTGCTCCTTCTTGATGTTCTTTACTCTCGAGTAAACGTCATCCCTGAGTGCCGCGTCGTACTGGGCCTTTGTGCAATAGCCGAACTTGAGCATGTTGTCGAGGCAGGCCTGGCGCCTCTCCGCGTTGTCCTTGGGATGGGTGATGGGGTTACGGTTCGTCGGCGAGAGAGCGATGGGAGCTATGACCGATGCCTCCGAGAGGGTGAGCTGCCATACGTCCTTGCCGAAATACGACTTGGCTGCGGTCTGTATGCCGTATGCGCCATTGCCGAGGTTTATGTAGTTTAAGTAGTATTCGAGGATCTGGTCCTTCGTGAGCACGCTCTCGAGCTGGATCGCAAGGTACTGCTCCTGAAGCTTTCTCGTGATCTTGTCGATGTTGTTCTTTTCCTTACCGCCTTCGAAGACCTGGTTCTTTAAGAGCTGCTGCGTAAGTGTACTTGCGCCGAATCCGAGACCGTCGGTCTTGATGACGGACACGCCCGCACGGAAGATACCGCGCACGTCGATGCCGTGGTGAGTGTAGAAACGCTCGTCCTCGAGTGCCACGAAGCAGTTCCTGACCATCTTGGGGATCTCGTCGATCGTGACGTAGACTCTGTTGGCTTCCGCTCCCGCAAATGTTTCCGCTACACTTCCGTCTGCGTAATATGACGTTGATGAGAAACCGGTGGGAGCCACGTTGATCATGGAGATGTCCGGCGCGGTGTCAACGATCGCGTTGAGCGAACCGAAACCTATCATGGCTACCATTATGACTGCTGCGACAACGCCTATGATGACAAGCCTGAAGGTCGTGACCCAGAGCTTGGAATTGAGACGTTTTGCCGTAGATTTTAAGCTTTTTTGTTTTTGAATGACTCCGTACTTACTAAAGTCCATCAATATTCCCTCGATTCTTTTGCTTAAAATGATGTTACTTTAAAACAAAAATAACCCAAATTTCATTATATCAAAATGTAACCTAAATTGCAATTAAAAATGTTACAAATTTGCATAACATGAATACGGAAGATGTGTGCATATCTGTAAAAAAGCCATTTGACAGGCATGACACGCTTTAGCAGAGTGTAACTTCGCCATCAGCTTCCGTGTAGATGACCTCGGAGATTCTGTCGAACATAGTGGCTCCGGATGTAACCTCCTGCATCTGCCTGCTTATGTCGCCAAGCTTCGCCTCGTCGCAGAGTATCGTCGCTTTCACCGAATCGGCGTAATCCACGGAGATCACGGGGACGGAGAGCTTGGCCGCAAGGTATTGCAGCTTGCCAAGTCCCGAGTAATCCGTAGTGACGAGGACTTTGAGCGCCGGAATGCGCCTTGCAATGACAGATGCCTCGAGGCCTGCCCGGGCGCTTGCCTGATAGGCTCTCACAAGGCCTCCGGTCCCTAGCAACACACCTCCGAAATACCTCGTGACGACGATCAGTGTGTCCTTCAGCTCCTCGCCGCGTATCACGTCAAGTATCGGGCGGCCCGCAGTGCCTGCAGGCTCGCGGTCGTCGCTGTAGCGCTCGGTGGGGTTTGTCACCCCGACCGTGTAGGCATAGCAGTTGTGCCTCGCGTCCCAGTACTCCTTCTTCAGCGCTTCGATTTGAAAGAGGGCCTCGTCCTCGCTTTCAACGTGAAAGACGTGGGCTATGAAGCGGGATTTCTTCTCGGTTATCTCGCCGACACCCGCGCGGTGGACGGTCTTGTATCCCTCCATGCTCACTCCTTGTCTGTGCCGGGTGCAGG
>JAGDDC010000308.1 GCA_017958245.1 Lachnospiraceae bacterium | reverse complement strand
GTCCGACGTTGTCGTGGATCTCCCTCGCTATCCTGTTGCGCTCCGCAAGCGTTGCGGCGTGAACCTCGGCGTCCTGTCTCTGCCTGTTGTTCTCCTTCCATTTCTCCATACGGAGCGCCTCGCCTCTCCCCGCGTCCTCCTGCCTGTCAAGCCTTTCCTTTACATAGCGGAAAGCCTTCGTCCCGAACGCAAGATAGGCTGCGATCAGCAGGGCCGCGACAAAGGGAAGGACTCCTATCGTTGAAGCTTCGCCCGTCCCCGCGGAGAACACCTCGAAGTCCGCACAAGCGCAGACCGCGGAGAGCACCGCGTAGCCTGCGACGAGGATCACGCGGATCACGGCCTTTCCCAAGGGGCCCCCGTCCCTCTCCCGGTTCTTTTTGAGGGATCCGGTGTGGTCAGGCAGAAGTGAGCACATCTCGTAGAGCATGGATGGCAGGAAACAGGCAAATGCCTTCCCCGCAAGGAAAGAAGCCAAAAGATAGGCAGCGCAAACAGCCCCTGTCACCATCCTCTTCCCCGAGGCCGCGCAAAAACTCACGCATGCCACCGAGACAAGGACAGCGATAACGGTCTCGAAGCTGTCTCTACCTGCCAGGATCAGAAAATACACGCAGACCGGGTATATGACCACCCTGTCCGCGATCTGTCTGAAGACACTCATCTCATGCACCTTCCCACGCTCTCTTCTATGTAAAAATTTAAGCATTCTTTGCCCCAAAAGTCAATCTGAGCGGGCGCTGCATCATTTGCGGAAAGGATGTGACAAATGTCATGATATCTCCTTACATATATCACTACAAGGCCCGGTCCCTCCCTGATATAATCCCATCAGAAACGATGATCAGGAAAAGATCAAAAGCAAAAAGCAGAAAGGACCCGATATGGAAGTTTTAAAGGTAGACAACATAGTAAAGAGATACAAGGAGCTCGTGGCGCTCGATCATTTGAGCATAAGCGTGGACGAGGGCGAGGTCTTCGGCCTCTTAGGGCCCAACGGCTCGGGCAAATCCACATTGATCAACTGCATACTCTCGCTCCTCACTTACAGCGAGGGCGATGTGAAGGTCTTCGGCGAGGAGATCAGACCGGACAGCTACGCAGTCAAGCGAAAGATCGGCGTCGTTCCCCAGAACGTCGCGGTCTTCGATGAACTGACTGTCAGGGAGAACGTTGACTTTTTCTGCGGGCTCTATGTGAAGGACAAGGCGGAGAGAAAGGCCTGTGTCGACGAGGCGATCGAATTCGTCGGACTCGAGGAGTTCACCTCCTTCCGTCCCCGCAAGCTCTCGGGCGGACTCTTAAGAAGGCTCAACATCGCCTGCGGGATCGCGCACAGACCGCAGCTCATCTTCATGGACGAACCCACGGTCGCAGTCGACCCGCAGAGCAGGAACAAGATCCTCGAGGGGATCTTAAAGCTCAACGAAGCTGGCGCGACGATCGTCTACACCTCTCACTACATGGAGGAGGTCGAGAAGATCTGCTCGAGGATCGCCATCATCGACAAGGGCCGCACGATCGCAGTAGGCACAAATGATGACCTCAAGGGCCTGATAAGCACGAGCGAAAAGGTGAGAGTCGAAATACTCGGGCTTTCGAACGAGGCGATCGAGGCCGTAAAGGCCCAGCCTCACGTGCTGACCGTGGACTACAGGGACAATCATCTGAACGTCACCTACGGAGGCGGGACGCACAACCTCATAAGGCTGCTCGACTACCTGAAGACTTCGGATATCTCATTTGGCAGGGTGTACTCCGAGGTTCCGACCTTAAACGACGTCTTCCTCGAGATCACAGGCAAAGAGCTGAGGGACCAGTGATCCCCGGCCCGGACCGCAGTTTTTGAATTCATATAACGATTGGAGACAGACATGTTTTTTCATATATTCGCCTACAGGATCAAGACACTTTTAAGAGCGAAGGTCATAGTCTTCTGGTGCCTTGTCTTTCCCATCCTTTTGGGTATCCTCTACTACGCGGGCTTTGGCAGCTCGATAGACAACAGCCCTTCGCTCGAACCTATCCCGGTGTGTGTCGTATACGAACGGGAAAGCGCTGAGAGCGCAGCATTTGAAGAAGTCATCCGGAACGTAAGCTACGCGGACGGAAGAAAGATGTTTGACGCAAGCTTTGTGGACGCAGGCAAGGCCACTGCCATGCTTGAAGCAAAGGAAGCGGACGGCGTGATAACCGTCGGTGATGACATAAGCCTCACTTTTTCCTCCGAGGGCATGTCTCAGAGCATCATCAAGCAGTTTTGCGACACCTACAAGAGAAAAGCAGGCCTTATATCGGACGTAAGCCGGATGCAGGGCGCTGACCCCGCGCAGGTCATGGCTTCCCTCTCAGGGCAGAACACCGGGATCGAGCAGGTCTCTCTCGGCGGAGAGAAGGTTGACAACGCCACGCAGTATTATTTCGCGCTGATCGCCATGGCGTGCCTCTTCGGAAGCTTCACGGGGATGATCATAGGAGACGACATCCAGGTGAAGAACTCGGCCAAAGGTGCCAGGAAGGCCATATCCTCAACACACAGGCTAAAGATGATCGTTGCGGATATGCTTGCAGCCTTTTTGATAGACTTTATCGAAGTCGTCATAGTATCACTCTTTGTAAACTTTGTGCTGGGAGTCGCGATCATAGGCAACCCGGTGCTTTTCCTCCCCATATGCATGTTCGGGACCATGATCGGAGTGTGCTTCGGACAGTTTTCCTCCTGCGTCGCAGGCGGCAGGGAAGGCCTCAAGGTTGGCCTCTCACTGATATTCTCCCTCACCTCGAGCTTCTTTGCCGGGCTAATGGCGGGAGACATGAAATACCTGATCGACAAGTATGTTCCGGTCCTTGGCAGGATCAATCCGGCGTCGCTCATCTCTGACGCTTTCTACAGTCTGACGGTCTACTCGGATCTCGGAAGGTATTCTGCGGATATAGCGATCCTTGCTCTCGAAGCGGCGGTTTTGGTCACGGGAAGCTTTCTCGCTGTAAGGAGGTCAAGACATGCAAGTATTTAGAGCATTTTTCAAGATAGTTAAAACGGATTTCCCGGTGCTACTCCTGTATCTGGGGCTGAGCATCTTCTCCTCTTTCCTGTTTGCAGGTCAGGGATCCGTCACGGACGAGATCTTTTCAAGCGAGAGATCCGACGTCTGCGTGGTAGATAGGGCGCACACGGATCTGAGCAAGGCCATAGTCAGGTTCTTTGAGAAAACCTCTGACATCATAGATCTGAGAGATGATATAGATGCTTATCAGGATGCCCTCTTTTTCAGGGATATCGACCTTCTGGCCATCATCTCGGAGGACGGGACCGTGAAGATCACGTCCGCTCCGGGGTCACTTCGCTCAACCTATGCAAACATGCAGCTTGAGAACTTCCTGTCCACCCTCGAGGCGTACAGGAGCGCAGGAGAAGACACAGTGACGGCAGCAGACAGAGCGCTCGCAAATCTTGACATCGAGACGGCTGTCACTTTCAAGAACTCCGATGAAGGCGCATCAAACAGGCACGGGTTTAAATCGTTCTTTTCATTCATGCCCTACGGACTGCTCGCGTCACTGATCCACTGCATCGGTTCGATCATGATCGCCTTCAACAAAAAAGACCTCAAAGCGAGGATGGAGTGCTCATCCCTCTCCTTAAGGTCCAAGAACTTTAGTCTCATAGTGTGCTGTGTCACTGTCACGGTGGCTATATGGCTTTTTTACAACCTGTTGATCTTCGCGGTGTACGGGTCGGAAGCCCTTGAAAACCCTTTGATCTTCTACTATGTCATAAACAGCCTCGTGATGGCATTCGCCGCGCTTGGCATCGGATTCCTTGTCGGCACGATCTCGACAAATGAGGAGCATATCTCGTTCTTTGTGGTAAGCCTTTCGCTCGGCCTTTCATTCCTCGGAGGTGTCTTTGTCTCGCAGAGCATCATGGGGTCCGGCACGAAGATGGTGTCACGCTTCCTGCCCACCTTTTGGTACATCAAGGTCCACGACGAGCTTTCAGCCTCCTCGGCCATGACAGACAGTCTGGCTGCATCATTTGCGCAGGGCATAGCCATACAGCTTGCCTTCACGGCAGCGATCCTCGGCATCTCGTTCTTCGTATCGAAGGTGAGAGTTTCCGCAAGGACGGCGTAAGAGCTGCGTAAGGACATCGTAAGAACGGCTTAAGGCCGGCATAAGGCGGTTAATTGAACTGCGGGAAGGTCACGCCGCAAATGATCAGTGGTGGAAGAGCCTCAAGCCGGTGAAAGCCATGACCATGTCGCGCTCATTTGCCGCTTCGATCACGTCGTCATCGCGGATCGAGCCGCCCGGCTGGGCTACGTACTTCACGCCGCTTAAGGCAGCCCTCTTTATGTTGTCACCGAAGGGGAAGAAGGCATCGGATGCGAGCGAGACACCCGTGATCGTGTCAAGGTACGCTCTTTTCTCGGCGTCCGTGAGCGGATCGGGTCTTGAGGTAAAGTACTTCTGCCATATGCCCTCAGCGCACACGTCTTCCTCGTTGTGGTTTATAAAGCTGTCGATCACGTTGTCACGAACAGGTCTTTTCACGTCCCCCCTGAAGGGAAGTGAGAGGACCTTTTCATGTTGTCTGAGGAAGAAGGTGTCTGCCTTGTCTCCCGCGAGCCTCGTGCAATGGATCCTCGACTGCTGCCCCGCTCCCACGCCGATCGACTGGCCGTCATAGGCGTAGCACACTGAATTTGACTGGGTGTATTTGAGGGTTATCATCGCGACGATCAGGTCGGTGACTGCGTCCTCAGGGAAAGCTTTTTTGTTCGTCACTGTGTTTGCAAGGAGTTTCTCGTCTATCACCGAATTGTTCCTGCCCTGCTCGAAGGTCACACCGAACACCTGCTTTTTCTCGGTCTCCTTCGGGACATAGTCTCTGTCTATCTTTACTACGTTGTAGGTTCCGTTTCTCTTCTCTCTTAGGATCTCAAGTGCCTCAGGCTCGTAGTCCGGCGCGATCACGCCGTCCGAAACCTCCCTTTTTATGAGCTTTGCCGTGAGCACGTCACAGGTGTCCGAGAGTGCCACCCAGTCGCCGTAGGAGCACAGCCTGTCTCCTCCCCTCGCTCTCACGTACGCACAGGCCAGGGGTGAATCATCCAGTCCCTCGATGTCCGTCGCAAAGCAGGCCTTCTTGAGGCTGTCAGGGAGCACCTTGCCGACTGCTGCCGACGTCGGGCTTACGTGTTTGAAGGAAGTCGCGCAGGGAAGCGAAGTCGCTGCCCTCAGTTCCTTCACAAGCTGCCATGAATTGAAGGCATCGAGGAAGTTTATGTATCCGGGCCTTCCGTTCAACACCTCTATCGAGAGGGCCGAGCCGTCCTCCATGTAGATCTTTGCGGGTTTCTGGTTGGGGTTGCAACCGTATTTGAGTTCAAAATCTATCATTTCTCGTACCTTGCCGAAGGCATATGGATCCTTTCTATCTGTTTTTGTTTATGACGACGGTTTCTTCCTCGCCCGTCTCGATATCGGTGTAAGCCGCAAAGAGCGAGACTCTGTTGTCCGCGTCGAGTGCGTCCCAGACTTCACGTGCAAAGCCCGATATGTCATCCCCGATCGCTACTTTCTTTGGCTCCCCAAAGAAGCTCACCGAAGGGTCGTCACCGCATCCGTAGGTGTGGATCAGGTGACCGACGCCGGGCACGCCGGGGTAGTTGTAGAAGAACCTTGCCGCTTCGTCGCTGTCCGATCTCTTCAGGATGCTAAGCTTATATGAGACCTTCCGCTCTCCCGCATCCCCGGACCCCGCTGCGCTCTTTGCTCCCGCTCCGGGAAGCTCTGTCATGCCGCTGATCCTCGGTGTGAAGATAGGCGGGTCGGGCTCAAAGGTCCTTGTAAAAAGAGCCTCTTCAAATGTTCTGTCAAAGCAGGCATCAGCTATGGTGTCCGTCTGGTCTCCGTTTGTGACTATGAGCATGTTGCCTTCGCATCTTCTTGCAGTGTAGATGACAAGCGACGGATCCTGGACCTTGGTCTCGTCGAAGGGTATGACTTTCAGCGTCCTCCCCTCCTCAATGAAGACTCTGTTTCTGCTGTTCTCGCTTCTTCCCATGATGAAGTAGACCGTCACGGCCTTCCTTCCGTCGGGTGATACTCCGAGCAATATCCCCCTGCCCGGATACCTGTTGCCTGAGAGTGTCTCCGCTATCGTTTTTGCTTTGCTGCTGTATGTGTCCTGCATGTCTTCACCCGATCTCCGGGCATTTGCCCGGATATGATCATATCCTTTCGTCCATGTATCTGCCCTTTATCCCCGCTGCCTCATCCATGCTCAGACGGCTGCCTGAGCTGTCGTTGTTGTCGCCAAAATACACTATGGAGGTCGATGTTGTCCCGCCCGAGACGTAGCTGCGCCCGCATTCGGGGCAAATGGACATATGGATCGACACGGATGCGCGCAAGACCTTGCCGTTGTTCATGAAGGCTTTTTTGTAGGCGTTTGAGACGTGCTCGCCCTCGTGGCTCCTAACTGCCGCACCTGCCGCGTTAGGCGAGACGTGGGCGGCGGATTTGAAGGATACGTTTTCATCGGAGCCGTCCTGATACATACGGCTCGCACAGGTCGCGCACTCGATCTGACCTGACTTTTTGAGCCCGCGGATCTGGCCTTCGCTGAGCCCCGCTTCTCTGGCCTCTGCTTCGTTCGTGACGGCATAGGGCGAGACCTCCCTCGTGGGGACGTTCGCTTTAGGCTTGCCTCCCAAGGGCGCGGCAGGGCCTGTCCCAAGTGGTGCTTTAGAAGGCGAAGCGACCTGATTGCCGGAAGGCGCCTTAAGGGACGGGGTGTTTCCTATGTAGTTTTCGTATCCGAACCCGTTGATCTTCATGGTGAGGCTGCGCCTTTCGTTGTGGGCATGGTCATAAAGGGTCTTTATGCCAATTTAGCAAGCCGTCAGGGAAATGTCAAGAAGAAGTTGACGGGGCGTAAATGACATGCTTTTCATAATTGGTATAAACATTTTTATAAGTGCTAGTCTGAAAGTGAACCACTTTGTCTACAGTCTGAAACCCATGGCTTTCACCATGGGTTTTTTGTTACCAGAACAGTTTGATCTCATATTTTGACACCATCTGTGGTGTTTTTAAACCGGTCTTTGAACAGCAAGGGAGATTAAAGAATCAGAATCTCCCGAGAAAAGTCAAGGGTTCCTCGTGGCTTTGGACGGTTCGGGGTATTATCTTTCAAGTGGAATGATCTGCAAAGTATATCCCAGCGGAGTTAAAACACGTAGAAGACTGTCTAACTGCGGTGAGTGGACGTTCTTCTCCATTCGCGCCAGCATCGGTTGTTTAATTCCGCATCTTTTTGAGAGTTCCGTCTGAGTCAAGCCCTGTTCTTCGCGTATAGAAACCATGGTCCTGATCAATTCTTTTTCAAGCTCAACAACTCGCTCATCTTCGTCAGAAAGATCGAGTTCCTTTCTGAATTCTTTCCATGTGCTCATTATACGCCATGCCTCCTTTTGTAATCGTCTATCTCAGTTTTTGCCTTTTCAATCTCTCCGGGCGGTGTTTTCCTGCTTTTTTTCAAAAAATGATGTAACAGAATAAAAATATTGTCTTTATAGTATGCATACAATATCCGGTTCGATAAAGGTCTTAATTCCCATATGTCTCCGTCAAGATGCTTTGTCACGGGTTCTCCTACTCGCGTTCCTAACTCTTCCAAAGCATCAATATACGCAACGATCTTATTCAGGTTAATCCTTGCGTCTTTATTATTCTCAGCCTTCTTTTTCAACTCTCTGATGTAATCTTTGACATCACTTTCTCCCCGTTCGTTCTCATAAAACTCGATACTGTACAATACATATCCTCCTTAATTATTATATCATATTTGTTATATTTTGCAACAACAGAACAACTGCCTATAATGCTACACTTAACACAAATCATTTTATGGGTTATTTGCCAAAAAGAATAAAAAACTAAGGATTTGCAGAGTTTAACAATAAACAAAAAAGATTTAAAGATTAAGACTGTCTACAACTAATACCGCTAGATTAGTTTAGCATCGTTCGGTCCAATTGTAAAGAATTAAACACATATAAAAAAAGCTCTCTTTATAAGAGCTCCTCTATCTTTCATAACGATAGAATCTAAAATCACCGTTTTCTTTAACAAACCGAAAACCTACCTTTTCCAGCACATGCCGGCTTCTGGTGTTTTTCCGAATAGTATCGGCATTTACTGCCTTCATTCCCAGTTCTTCAAAAGCATACTTGATCGCCAACCGCTCTGCTTTTGTTCCGTATCCTTTCCCCTTAACTGCATCATTTTGCAAATGAATGCTCAATGTGCATTCCTTGGTTTCCATATCGATCTGCTTTAACTGCAATTCACCTATCGGTTTATCTGCGAGCATAATCGCAAACAGCACTCTTGACGGATCCTGTTGTTTGGAATCAAAATATAAATCTACCTTTTCTTCGTCATAAAGAAATGGCTTGAACAAACTCATATCATTATAGATGGAATCATCATTTTCCCAGTCTTTGTATATCTGATGACATAATTCCCTGGTCATGTGTTGTAATGAGATCTGTTCCATAGCCTGTCAAATGCCCCCCCCATTAACTGATCCGGCTGTCTTCCGAATGTTTGCGGTATCCAAAACTACTTAACTTCCTTTTTAGGATCAAAAGGCAGATAAAACACATTGCGATCTGAGTGACCGTCGAACATGGTGTCGCAAGTCCTATATGGAAAAGTGATACCGGCTCCTGTTTACTCATTATATAGGACACGGGGATCCTGACAAGGAAAGCTCCGACTACGCCCTGGATCATAACAAATCTTGTATACTCCATCCCGTTGAAGAATCCGATGAAGCAGAAGAGGAAACATGTAAACAGGCAGTCTATGGCATATGCCTTTAAATATTCAGCTCCGGCAAGGATAACGGGTTCATCCT